>NZ_CBDDFJ010000023.1:0-133448 GCF_965227005.1 Roseococcus sp. | reverse complement strand
TCGGACATCAGCAGCAGATAGCGCTCGAGCGTCGCGAGGCGGAGCGGCCGTTCCATCTGCATGGCCGTGGCATAGGCGCGGCTGAGGCTGAGATCGGCACCTTCGACGTCGCCCTCGAAGACGACCTCGCCGATCTGGCCCTCGACCAGACGGACGATGACGACGCCCTGGGCGAAGTCCTGCTGCGGCACGACGACGCCGAAGAGGGCGATGCCGGCCTCGCGATGCGCCTGGCTGATCGCCTCGGAGATGGCGGTGAGTTCGGTCGAGGACAGCTGCCGCCCGGCGAAGGGCGCCACGGCGCGGGCGAGGACGGCGCGATCCAGCATCTGGTCGCCGACCACGGCCACGTCGCGGATCGTGATGTCGGGAAGGTTGGCCACGGTGATCTGGCGCTCGGCCGGCGGGATAGGCGTGCTGCCGCGGGGCAGGGGCGGGCGGATGTCGGGCCGGTCGGTGTCGAAGCCACGAGGGCCGAGACCTGCCTGCGCGTGCGCCTTGGCCGGCATCAGCAAGGCCAGAGCAAGAGCCAGAATGGCCATCACGCGCTTCATATTTATAACTCTCTCCTACGTAATTATTATTGAAAATGTCGGTCAGATTGTGCGGCGAGTTAAAAACAAATCCTGAATTCAACCTTAAGTAATGATTAAACTGATGGAGCGGCCGAGTGCGGCAGAACGAGGCGGGGTCCCGAACCCCGCCTCGTTGCCTTCGATGTCAGCGGGCGAGGCCTCCCAACAGGCCACCGACCAGGCCGTTCACGGTGCCGGTCACCGGCGCCAGCACGCCCGTGGCGCCGCCGGGTCGACCACCCAGGCCGCCGAGGAGGCCGTTCACCGTGTTGGTGACCGGGGCGAGGGCGCCGGTACCGCCGGCCGCGCCGCCGCCCGTGAGGCCGCCGACGAGGTTGGTGACGGGTGCGAGCACGCCACCGCCGGCCGCGCCGCCCGTGAGGCCGCCGACGAGGTTGGTGACGGGCGCGAGCACACCCCCGCCGGCCGCACCGCCGCCGGTGAGACCGCCGAGGAGGCCGGTGACGGGCGCGAGCACGCCCCCGCCGGCCGCGCCGCCCGTGCCGCTGCCGCCGAGCAACCCGCCCGCGACGGGCAGGGCGCCGGTCAGGCCGCCGAGCAGCCCGCCCGAGGTGGCGGCTGTGAGCACGTTCGCGGTGATCGGGGAGCCTGCCGCAGGGGTCGAGCCGAGCAGGGCGGCATTGACGAGCGACGGGGTCTGGCCGTTGCCGAGGAGGCGCGTGTCGCCGAGGCTCAGTCCCACGAGGGGCGCGGCGCCCGGGGTGGAAGGCAGGAGGCCGCCCAGCAGATTGGAGACGACGGGCAGCGTGCCGGCGGCGCCCAGGATCGGGGCCGTGGTGGCGGAGAGGCTGCCGAGCAGCGTCCCTGGATTGGTCACCGTGGTCGAGACGTTGGTGAGCAGGCCCAGGACCTGGTTGCCCGGCCCCGAGAGGACGCTCGCGCTGATCGGGGCGTTGGGGGCGGGCGTCGTGCCGAGGATGGAGGCGGTGACGGGCGCGGGCGTGCCCCCGGCCTGCGGGCCGCCGACCTGCACGCCGGCGAGATTGAGGTTCAGGACGCCGCCCAGGGGATTGGCGGCGATGGCCGTGGAAGTGCCGTTCGTCCCGCTTGGTCCGGTCGTTCCGGTCGCGCCCGTGGCCCCGGTGGACCCAGTGGCACCCGTGGGACCAGTGGGGCCCATGGCGCCCGTGACGACCGGCGCGGAGCCGCCCTCCGGGACGAAGACGGTCTTGCCGCCCGAGCAGGCGGCGGCGGCCAGCGCGGTGGAGGCCAGGAGGCTGAGGAGACGGAGCTTCTGCTGGATGATCATAGCGGAATTCCTTGATGGCTTGCCCTGCGCCCCTCGGGGCGCGGGGGGCGGCCTGGCACCGTCATCGGTGCGCGAGGCGGCCCTGCATGGGGAGGCGAAGGGGCGGGTCGCCCCTTCGCCGAAGGAGGTCAGCGCGTGCGCAGCACACCTCCCAGAAGACCGTTCACCGTGTTGGTGACCGGGGCGAGGGCGCCGGTGCCGCCGGTCGCGCCGCCGGTGAGGCCGCCGACGAGGCCGGTGACCGGCGCCAGCACGCCCGTGCCGGCCGCGCCGCCCGTGAGGCCGCCGACGAGGTTGGTGACGGGCGCCAGCACGCCCGTGCCGGCCGCGCCACCCGTGAGGCCGCCGACGAGGTTGGTGACGGGCGCGAGCACGCCCCCGCCGGCCGCACCGCCACCGGTGAGGCCGCCGAGGAGGCCGGTGACGGGTGCCAGCGCACCCGTGCCGGCCGCACCGCCCGTGAGACCGCCGAGGAGGCCGGTGACGGGCGCGAGCGCGCCGCCCGTGCCGCTGCCGCCGAGCAACCCGCCCGCGACGGGCAGGGCGCCGGTCAGGCCGCCGAGCAGCCCGCCCGAGGTGGCGGCTGTGAGCACGTTCGCGGTGATCGGGGAGCCCGCCGCCGGGGGTCGAGCCGAGCAGGGCGGCATTGACGAGCGACGGGGTCTGGCCGTTGCCGAGGAGGCGCGTGCCGCCGAGGCTCAGCCCCACGAGGGGCGCGGCGCCCGGGGTGGAGGGCAGGAGGCCGCCCAGCAGATTGGAGACGACGGGCAGCGTGCCGGCGGCGCCCAGGATCGGGGCCGTGGTGGCGGAGAGGCTGCCGGCGAGCGTCCCTGGATTGGTCACCGTGGTCGAGACGTTTGTGAGCAGGCCCAGGACCTGGTTGCCGGGCCCCGAGAGGACGCTCGCGCTGATCGGGGCGTTAGGGGCGGGCGTCGTGCCGAGGATGGAGGCGGTGATGGGTGCGGGAGTGCCCCCGGCCTGCGGGCCGCCGATCTGCACGCCGGCGAGATTGAGGTTCAGGATGCCACCGAGGGGATTGGCGGCGATGGTCGTGGAAGTGCCGTTCGTTCCGTTTGTTCCGGCCGCGCCCGTCGCCCCGGTGGCGCCCGTCGCCCCGGTGGCGCCCGTCGCACCAGTGGCACCCGTCGCCCCGGTGGCGCCGTTTGCGCCCGCCGTGCCGTTCGAACCATCGGAACCCGGGCTGCCGGCCGCGCCATTGGTCCCCGAGGTGCCGTTGCCACCCGAACCGGAACTGCCCGTTCCATTGGCCCCGGCCGTTCCATTGGTCCCGGCCGCACCAGCGGCCGCCGTGGTGAGGGTCGGTTCGGTGATCGAGATGCCGCCGTCACGGCCGCCGCCGCATGCAGCCACCGTGGACAGCAGCAGCGCTGACAGCCCTAAGCGCAATTTAATCCCCTGGAATGTATAGTTGCTCATTGGAACGGCCTCCGATGTGTTGACGAATGGTGGTGAACCATTCTGCCGACACACCTGATCTGAGAGCCATTCTACAAATCATCCATTTTAGGAAAGCAAATGCTTTGCGTAACTTGTTTTTCCTGCTTTTGTCCTAAAAATACTGTTTGAGTAAGAAAAATACTGATAAGGATTTTTATGTCGTCATAAAGTCATTGAATTTACTGTGTTTTTCTGGAGGTTTGGATTATTCGGAACACTCAATGAATCTGCGGGATGTTTAGAGCATTTCATGCCAAATGAATTAACAAATAGCAGGAGTATTAATTCAAAATAAATTCGAGAGGGTAAGTTCTGTGAGGTTCGGATTCCTGAGTTGCCGGTCATAATATTTGCAATAGATTGGCAAATGATATTTTACGCGTAGTAAAAATTATTGAGATTGTGAAAATTCCTTGCGTAGAGCGTCGATCGAATACGACCGGCGCCATGCAGGCTCAGGGAGGTCGGTGTCGGGCGGACCTCGGTCCTGAAGTGCTTCCGCGCCTTCGGTCGACACGCCTCAATGGGGCTGGGGGAAGCCCGTGAAGTAATAGCCGCGGCTCCGCGCCGCCAGGATGACGTCGCCGCCACCGGAATCGCGGATCTTGAGCCGGAGCTGGTAGATTAGATTGTCGATGGAGCGGTCCTCGGCGCGATAGGGGCGCATCAGGACCCGTGTGCTCAGGGTGTCTCGGCTCACCGGATGGCCGATAGCTTCGGACAGACAGCTCAGCATCTCGAATTCGGTGGCCGTCAGGGCCACGGGCGTGCCGTCGGGCCGGTAGAGGCGGCGCTCGCGTTCAGCGATACGCCAGACGCGATCGGACTTCTCCGGCGGGGCGCTGCGCCGCATATGCGCGCGGACCCTCGCCAGCAGTTCGCGCGTCGAGATGGGCTTTTGCAGGAAGTCGTCAGCGCCGATCTCGAGGCCGATGATCCGGTCCGCCTCGCAGGGATTGCCCGTCAGCAGCAGGATCGGCGCCTGGGTCAGGCTGCGGAGCTGCGTCAGGTGCGACAGCGTATCCACATGACCCAGCCGTTGATCCAGAATGATCATCTTCGGTTTGAAGCGGTCGAGGGCGGTCATGGCCTCGTCCCAGGAATGGGCAACCTGCGCGGGAAGGTCATGCTGGTTCAGCGCCTCAGCGACTTCGGTGCTGAATGCCACATCGTCGTCGATCATAAGCACGCTCGTGGCCTTGATCATGCAGCTTGTCCCTGGCCTGGGCTGACAATTCCGTTTCTGTGACCCTACGTCCGTTTCTAAGAAGAAAAAAGGATAAACGAGAACTTTGGTTGCAAGCTGGCGAAGCTGGTTTTCACGAAGAATGCCCATTCATAATTGTATGCCTATTTGTCTGGTATTTGTATTTTCTGGAATGAGGCGTGCCTGAGGACATAAAGGAAAATCAATGATCTGAGCACTGCCTGCCCATGTCTGGATCACCGCTATCGGAGTCGGGGAACGGCGGTGCGCACTCTCCGGCGTGACCGCCGGAGAGTGCGCACCGCGAATTGCGGAAGGAAATCCCTGCCCGCCGATGGGGTATCCGAAGCCGACCTTAGCCGAGCTCCATGCCCGTCTCGCGCACCAGCGCGCCCATGGCTTCGCGCTGTTGGCGCACATAGGCCGCGAAGGGCTCCGGCGCGCTGCCCACGGGAATGGCGCCCAATGCATCGAGCCGTCCGCGCACGGCGGGGTCGGCCAGCGCGACCTTCACGGCATCGTACCAGCGCGCGACCATCGGCGCGGGCAACCCGGCCGGACCATAAAGCCCGTTCCACTCGTTCAGCTCGTAATTCGGGAAGCCCTGTTCGGCGACCGTGGCGACGTCCGGCAGCGCGGCGAGGCGCGTCAGCGAGCTGACGGCCAGCGCCCGCACACGCCCCTCCTGCGCGAGCTGCAGCGCCGAGGCCACGGTGGCGAAGACGAAGGTCAGGTTGCCGCCCACCAGATCCTGCAAGGCCGGCGCGCCGCCGCGATAGGGGACATGCGTCATCTCCAGGCCCGCCCGGCGCAGCAGGAGCGCCGAGGCAAGGTGCGCCGCCGTCGCATTGCCCGAGGAGCCGTAGGTGAGCTGGCCCGGCCGCGTCTTCGCATAGGCCACGAATTCCTCGAGGTTCCGCACGGGCAGGTTGGGCGGCACGATCATGATCTGCGGCCAGACCAGCACCTGGCTGATCGGGGTGAAGGCCGTCGCATAGTCGAAGGGCAGGCCGCGCATCAGCGTCGGGTTCACGGTATGGGCCAGGGCGTCGATCATGACGGTCAGCCCGTCCGGCGCGGCGCGCGCCACCTCGGCCGCGCCGATCGCCCCGCCGGCACCGCCGCGATTCTCGACCACCACCGACTGTCCGAGCGAACTGGTCATCGGCACGGCCAGAAGCCGGGCCGAGGTGTCCACGCCGCCGCCCGGCGCATAGGGCGCGATCAGGCGGACGGAACGGGTGGGCGACCAGCCCTGGGCCAGGGCCGGCGCGGCGAGGCCCGCGGTGAGGCCGGTGATGAGGAATTCGCGACGGATCATGTTAAATCAACTCCCTGGTTGCCGGGGACGGGGTTTCGCACAGTGACGTTCGGAACCCCCGTCGGCGACGAAATCGCGGTCAGGAACCCTGCCGGCGCGACCGCGTCAAGTCGCAACGGATCGGCCTGGTCTATCATTCCTAAACAAAGACTTATCCGTCGAGATGGATGCCCTCGGCGGCGATGAGCGCGCCCATGGCCTCGCGCTCGGCGGCGAGGAAGCGCGCCAGCGCCTCGGGCCCTTCGGCCGCCGGCAGCAGGCCCAGCTCGTCCAGGCGCGGGCGCAAAGCGGGCTGGTTCACGGCCTCGGCCGCCGCGGCGGCGATCCGCGCGACGGTCGCGCCCGGTGTGCCGGCGGGGGCGAAGAGCGCCAGCCAGTCGCCGATGGAGAAATCCGGAAATCCCTGATCGGCGATGCTGTCCGCCGCGCCGGGCAGCGAGGTGCCGAGCGAGCGCAGCCGGCCCTCGCGCAGCAGCGGCGCGGACAAGGCGATGGAGGTGAAGCCCATCGCGACATCGCCGCGCAGCAGGCCCGTCACCTGGTCGGCGCCGCCGCGATAGGGGATGTGCTCGGCCGCGATCCCGGCCCGGCGCAGCAGGGCGGCCATGGCCAGATGCGTCCGCGCGCCGATGCCCACGCTGCCATAGGCCGCCAGGCGCGGCTCGGCCCGCAGCCGGTCCAGCAGCTGGGGCAGGGTGGCCACGCCCAGTTCGGCGCGGACCACCAGCACCAGGGGCAGCGTGGCCAGCAGCGTCACGGGGGCGAAGGCGGTGCGGTAGTCGAAGGCGAGGCCGCGCATGAGGAAGGGATTCACCGCCTGGCCGCCGGAATCGAGCAGCAGCGTCGCGCCGTCCGGCGCCGCCTGGGCCACGACGCCCGCGCCCACCGCGCCCGAGGCGCCGCTGCGGTTCTCGGGCGTCACCAGCGTGCCAAGGCCTTCGCCCAGCCGGGGCGCGATCAGCCGGGCGAGGATGTCGGTGCTGCCCCCGGGCGGATAGGCGACCACGAGGCGGACGGGCCGCTCCTGCGCCAGGACACCGACAGGGCGGGCAACGGCCGGGAGACAGGCGGCGAGAAGGAGCGAGCGGCGCAGCATGACGGAGGCGTCGCGCCGGCCCCCCTCCGCGTCAAGCTTCGTTTCGGTGAAACCCGCACCGCCCCCATGCCCTTCGGGGCGTGAAGGACCTAGGATGCCGCCATGGCCCCCCGTCAACCGCGTTCCGAGCCGGCTTCCGCCAGCCTCTTCGAGACCGAGGCGCCGCGCCCGCTCGCCGACCGCCTGCGTCCGGCCGCGCTGGCGGATGTCATCGGCCAGGACCACCTGCTCGGACCCGAGGGGCCCATCACGCGGATGGTCGAGAGCCGTAGGCTGTCCTCGCTCATCCTCTGGGGCCCGCCGGGCACCGGCAAGACCACCATCGCCCGTCTGCTGGCCCATGCGACGGATCTGCATTTCGAGGCGCTCTCGGCCATCCAGGGCGGCGTGGCCGACCTGCGGCGGGTCTTCGAGGCGGCGCGGGACCGGCGCGGGATGGGGCAGGGCACCCTGCTCTTCGTGGACGAGATCCATCGCTTCAACCGCGCCCAGCAGGACGCCTTCCTGCCCGTGATGGAGGACGGCACCATCGTGCTGATCGGGGCGACGACGGAGAACCCCTCCTTTGAGCTCAACGGCGCCATCCTCTCGCGCAGCCAGGTCTATGTGCTGCGGGCCCTGGACGAGGCGGCCCTGGCCATCCTGCTGGAGCGCGCCGAGGCCCATCTCGGCCGCCCGCTGCCCCTGACCGGCGAGGCGCGCGAGGCGCTGCTGGGCCTGGCCGGCGGGGACGGGCGCTATCTGCTGAACCTGGTCGAGCAGATCGCCACGGTGCGCCCGGGCGAACCCCTCGGCGTGGAGGCGATGGGCCAGGTGCTGACGCGCCGGCTCCCCTCGCACGACAAGGCCGGCGACGGGCATTACGACCTGCTCTCCGCCTTCCACAAATCCCTGCGCGGCAGCGACGTGCACGCCGCGCATTACTACGCCGCGCGCATGGTGGTGGCGGGCGAATCCCCCGAGGCGATCTTCCGCCGCCTCGCCTGCGCGGCGTCCGAGGATGTCGGCATGGCCGATCCCCAGGCCATGGTGCAGGTCATGACCGCCTGGCAGGCCTTCGAGCGCATCGGCTGGCCCGAGGGGCGGCTCTTCCTCGCCCAGGCCATCAGCTACGTGGCGACGGCGCCCAAGAGCAATGCCTCCTACATGGCCTTCGAGGCGGCGACGGGCCTGGCCCGCGAGACGAGCCACGTCCCGCCGCCGATGAACATCCTGAACGCGCCGACCAAGCTCATGAAGGAGCTCGGCTACAAGGCGGGCTACCGCTACGACCACGACTATCCCGACGCCTATGCCGGGCAGGAGTTCTTCCCCGACGAGGTCAGGAAGCGCGGAAGTCCGGCGCTCTACCAGCCGAACGAGCGCGGCTTCGAGCGTGATATCCGCAAGCGGCTCGACTATTGGTCGGCGCAGAAGGCCTTGCGGAAATCGTCATGAACTTTCTTCTGGTCGCGATCGGCGGGGCGTCGGGCTCCGTCCTGCGCTATCTCGCCTCGCTGCTTTTCCTGGGGATGGGCTGGCCCTGGGGCACGGTCCTCGTGAACGTCCTGGGCAGCTTCGTCATGGGCATGCTCGCCGGCAGCGGGCTCTCGCCCCAGGCGCGGCTGTTCTGGATGACGGGCGTGCTCGGCGGCTTCACCACCTTTTCCGCCTTCAGCCTCGAGACGGCCGTCCTGTGGCAGCGTGCCCATTGGGAGGGGGTGGCCTATGTGGCGCTGACCCTGATCCTGGGCCTGGCCGCCTTCGGGCTGGGCATGAGGTTCTCGCCCGGCGCTTGACGCTCCCGCTTGCGCGGGCCTTGCTGGATGGAGAGGAAGGAGCCGTCGCCATGACCGCAGAACCATCGGGCCGCCAGATGCGAATGGGCGTCTTCGTCCAGGCCGCCGGGCATCACGTCGCCGGTTGGCGGCACCCCGACGCCATGGAGGGCGGCGCCAATCTCGCGCTCATGCAGCACATCGCCGCGACGGCCGAGCGCGGCAAGTTCGACATGTTCTTCCTCGCCGACAACTTCTCCACCGGCTATGGCGAGCATCCGTCCTCGATCGGCAAGTTCGAGCCGATCACGCTGCTCTCCGTGCTGTCCGCGAGCACGAAGCATCTGGGCCTCGCCGCCACGGCGTCGACCACTTATGCCGAGCCCTATCACACCGCCCGCGCCTTTTCCTCGCTGGACCATCTCTCGGGCGGGCGCGCAGCCTGGAACGTGGTGACCACCTCCTATCCCAAGAACGGTGCGGTCTTCGGCAAGCAGCATCCACCGCATGCCGAGCGCTACGCCATGGCCGAGGAATTCGTCGAGGCCTGCAAGCTGCTCTGGGATTCGTGGGACGACGATGCCTTCGTCATGGACAAGGCGCGCGGCACCTTCGTGCGGCCGGGCACGCTCCACATCCCCGATTTCGAGGGCAAGTACTTCACCGTGAAGGGCGGGCTGAACCTGCCGCGCTGCCCGCAGGGCCAGCCGGTGATCATCCAGGCCGGCAGCTCCGCGCCCGGCCAGGCGCTCGCGGCGCGCACGGCCGAGGTGGTCTTCACCGCGCAGAACAACCTCGCCGACGCGCAGGATTTTTACCGCGGGCTGAAGGCGCAACTCGCCCAGCATGGGCGGGGCGAGGACGACCTGAAGATCATGCCCGGCTTCATGCCGATCATCGGCCGGACCGAGGGGGAGGCGAAGGCGCTCTTCGCCGAGCTGAGCCGCAACCTCGACATGAAGCAGGCCAATACCGTGCTGTCGGACCGGCTGGGCGCCGACATGTCGGGCTACGACCTTGACGCGCCGGTGCCCGACCTGCCGGAGAACGAGCATCTGAAAAGCCGCGCGCTGCTGCTGCTGGAGACGGCCCGGCGCGAGGGGCTGACGCTGCGCGAGCTCTGCCACCGCGTCGCCGCCTCGCGCGGGCATCTGACGGTCATCGGCACCGCGGAGCAGGTGGCCGACACGATGGAGGAATGGTTCCGCGAAAGCGGGGCGGACGGCTTCAACCTGATGCCGCCCTTCTTCCCCACGCAGTTCGACGCCTTCGTGGACCAGGTGGTGCCGATCCTTCAGGCGCGCGGCCTGTTCCGCCGCGAATATGCGGGGACGACGCTGCGCGAGAACCTCGGACTGGCGCGGCCGCCGAGCCGCTATGCGGCGGCGATGGAAAGCGCGGCGGAGTAGGAGCTCAGCGCTTCCCGAGCGCGATGGCCCCGGCCTTGCGGCCGCTCATCCAGGCGCGCATGCCCGCCGCCCGGCCCGACCATTTCTCGCGCCGCACATCGCCGCGCCGCAGCGCCGCCTTCAGCGTGAGGCCCGGCCATTCGCCGAGCGCGAGCCGCCAGGCCGCGCCGCGCCCGCGGTGCTTGTCTTCCAGATGCAGGCGCGACCAGCCCTGGTGGAAGGCCTTCCACCAATTGAGCGTCTCGGAGGGTGCCGAGCTCGCGCCGCCCTCATGGCGCACACGCACGCCGGCGACATGCACCAGGGCATGGCCCGCCTCGCGCATCCGCAGGCAGATGTCGTCGTCCTCGAAGTAGAGGAAGATGTCGGGATCGAAGCCGCCGATCGCGCGGAAGGCGGACATCCGCAGGAACATGGCCGAGCCGCCGACATACCAGCAGCAGGCATCGCCCTCGGGCGCGACGACCGGCCCGCGCAGGCGGCGGAAGGGCAGGTCGTGGCCGAACTGCATCGTCTCTTCGGGGGTGAGGATTTCGGGCGCGAACATGCCCGCCTCGGGGTAGCGGCGCGCGGCGGCGACGAGGCCGGCGAGGGTGCCGGGCTCCAGCGTCGCATCGGCGTTGAGCAGGATGCCGAATTCGGTCGTGACCTCGGCGAAGCCGGCATTGGCGCCGGGCCCGAAGCCCAGGTTGCGCGGCGCGCGGACCACCTTCGCATCCGGGCGCGCGGCCTGGGCCACGGCCGCGCTGTCATCGGGGCTGGCATTGTCCACGACGATCACCGGGCATTCGGCCGGGATCGCCGCGAGGCAGGAAGGAAGCAGCGCCGCCGAGTTATAGGCGACGATGACGACGCTGACTTCTTTCACGGCATAATCTTTACGAACGCTTGGGCGCGGTCTCGGCCAGGGCCTGCTGGAAGGCGGCCACGGCGGCCTCCTCCTCCATGGGCGTGTCGAGCTCCGGGGCGCCGACGGCCACGAGGCCGCCCGTCCAGAAGCCGTCCGACCCGTCCGTCGGCACCGCATATTGCAGCATCGCGATGCCGGCCGGGCCCCGGTAGGAGATGTAGGGGCAGCGGCGATACTTCTTCGTCCGCACGCCGCCGCCCGTCTTGGGCGCGCCGTCCTTGGAGAGCAGCGCATGCGGCTGCTTCACGCCGGCGGCCTTGGCCGTCTCCGCCGTCAGGTCGAAGCGCGCCTGCGCCTCGGCCGCCACGGCGAGGATGCGCTGCGTCGCGGCGGCCAGCACCGGATCGACCGCGGCGCGGGCGCCGACGGGCGAGACGCGGCGCGTTTCCAGCGCCAGCTTGGCCGCTTCGCGGAACTCGGTCGCCTTGGCGTGGAGCTTCGCATTGGGGCCAGCGAGGATGTTGTCCGCGTTGGCGACCATCGCCTTGAGCTCGGCGGCGGTCTTGCCCGACAGGTCGCCGCTCATGCCATATTGACCATGATGGTCTTCTTCGCCGTGAAATGTTCGAGCATGGCTTCGAGCGATGCCTCCTTGCCGAGGCCCGAGCTCTTCACGCCACCATAGGAGAGATTGGCCTGGACCACGAGGTTCTGGTTGATCTGCACGAGGCCCGCCTCCAGCCGGTGCGCCAGGTCGAGGCCCACCTTGAGGTTGTTGGTCCACAGGCTCGCGGCGAGGCCGTATTCGCTGTCATTGGCCTCGGCGAGCACGGCCTCGGCGTCGTCGAAGGGCTGGATGACCGTGACCGGCCCGAAGATCTCCTCGCGCACCAGGCGCGAGTTGCCGTCGAGGCCGGTGAAGATCACGGGGCGGATGAACAGGCCCTTCTTCAGCGCGGAATCCTTGGGCATGGCCGAGCACTCATGCGCCGTGGCGCCGGCGGTCTTCCTGCCCTCGTCGATGAAGCCCTGGACCTTCTCGAACTGGCCCTCGCTGATGATGGTGCCGATGTCGGTCTTCTCGTCGAGCGGGTCGCCCATGACCATCTTGTCGACGGCCTGCTTCATCTCGGCCACGAAGGCGTCGAAGATCGGGCGCTCGACATAGATGCGGCTGGCGGCCGTGCAGCTCTGGCCCTGGCGGGTGAAGCGCATGGAGGTGAGCGCGCCACTGACGGTCTTGGCGAAGTCGCAATCGGCGAAGACGATCATGGGCGACTTGCCGCCCAACTCCAGCGTCACCGGGATCAGCTTCTGGGACGCGGCCTTGGCGACGATCTTGCCGGTCTCGACCGAGCCCGTGAAGGTCACCTTGCGGACCAGCGGATGCTCGACCAGCGGGGCGCCGCATTCGGGGCCCATGCCGCTGACCATGTTGAAGACGCCGGCCGGCAGCACCCGGTTCATCAGCTCGCAGATGCGCAGGACGGCCAGCGGCGCTTCCTCGGCCGACTTCACGACGACGGAGTTGCCCGCCACCAGCGCGGGGGCGACCTTCAGCGCCATCAGCAGCATCGGCACGTTCCAGGGGATGATCGCCCCCACCACGCCGAGCGGCTCGCGGATCGTCACGGAGAGCACGTTGGGGGCGAAGGGAACGCTCTCGCCCTTGAGCTCGGAGCCGAGGCCGCCGAAGAATTCGAGGATGTCGGCGACGGTACCGGCCTCGACGCGGCTTTCCGTGCGGATCGCCTTGCCGGTTTCCAGCGCGATCAGGCGGGCCAGCTCTTCCTGGTGCTCGCGGATGACGGCGGCGCACTGGTGCACGAGGGCGCCGCGCTTGCGGGCCGGCATCTTGGCCCATTCCTTCTGGGCGCGGGCGGCGTCGCGGACGGCGGCGTCGACATCGGCGGCGTCACCCTCGGCGGCGCTGGCGACCTGGGCGCCGGTCGCGGGGTTCACCACGGCGAAGCTCTTGCCGCTGATCGCGGGAACATAGCGGCCGCCGATAAAATGCAGGCCGGACATCTGCTTGGCGAGGGCGAAGCAATCGAGCTCCGGGGCGGCGGGGGTGGGGTGCGGCGTCTCGAGCATAGGGGCGCTCCTCTTGTCCTGGGTCGGGCTGACCATGCGCCGGATGGGCCGGTCCGGGCAACCCTGGGGGGGGACGGACGGTTGATAGACCAACCCCATAAGGAGGCCCCAATGCCGCAAGCCATTTCCGACGACGCCGCCCGGATCAAGGTCCGCGAACTGGTCCAGAAGATCGGCCTCGTGATGCTGGTTACTTCCGATGACGACCACAGCCTGCACTCGCGGCCGATGGCCGTGATGGGCATGGAGGGCGACAAGGTCTGGTTCTTCACCGATGTCGACAGCCCCAAGACCCTGGAGATCGGCCGCGACCATGACGTGCTGCTCGCCTGCGCCAATCCGGGCGGGCAAGAATTCGTCTCGGTCCAGGGCCGCGCCCGCGTCCTGCAGGACGAGGCGAAGCAGAAGAAGCTGTGGAGCGAGGCCGCGCGGCTGTGGTTCCCCAAGGGACCGGCCAGCGAGAACCTGGCCCTCATCGAGGTCGAGATGCTGGGCGCGGAGTATTGGGACAGCCCCGGCTCGAAGGTCCTCTTCGCCTATGGCTATGTGAAGGCCGTGGTGGCCGGCAAGACGCCGGAGACGGGCGAGAACGCCAAGGTGAAGTTCGAACGCCTCTGAGCGGATTGCGCCTCCCGCGAGGCGCGTCTAATCCCTGAAGGTCATTTTGCCTTCAGGGAATGTCTAGAATGTCCGCTCAGTCTTCCGGCCCGCTCAGCGGCCTGCGCGTCCTCGATCTCACCCGCGTCCTCGCAGGTCCGACCTGCACGCAGATGCTGGGCGATCTGGGCGCGGAGGTCATCAAGATCGAGAAGCCGGAATCGGGCGACGACACCCGCGGCTTCGCTCCGCCGAACTGGCCCAAGAGCGGCGAGAGCGCCTATTTCGTCGGCGTGAACCGCAACAAGAAGTCGGTCACGGTCGACATCGCCAAGCCCGAGGGCCAGGCGATCATCCACCAGCTGCTCGAGAGCTGCGACATGCTGGTCGAGAACTTCAAGGTCGGCGCACTGGCCAAGTACGGCCTGGGCTGGGAGCAGCTGTCCAAGAAGTATCCCAAGCTGATCTATTGCTCGATCACCGGCTTCGGCCAGACCGGCCCCTATGCCCCGCGCCCCGGCTATGACGCGCTGATCCAGGCGATGGGCGGCATCATGTCGCTGACCGGCGAGCCCGGCGGCTCGCCGCAGAAGTCGGGCGTTCCCGTGGCCGACCTCTTCGCCGGCCTCTATGGCTGCATCGGCCTGCTGGCGGCGCTGAACCACCGCCACGCGACGGGCCAGGGCCAGCAGATCGACATCGGCATGCTCGACACCCACGTGGCCTGGCTGGCCAACCAGGGCTCCAACTTCCTCTCGACGGGCGAGAACCCGGTGCGGCTGGGCAACCAGCACCCCAACATCGCGCCCTACCAGGAGTTCCCGAGCAAGGACGGCTACCTCATCCTCGCCGTCGGCAACGACCCGACCTTCGAGCGCTTCTGCAAGAACTTCGGCCAGGAGCACCTGCTGGCCGATGAGCGCTTCTCCACCAACCCCAATCGCGTGGCGAACCGCCAGCTCGTCACCGACACGCTGACGCCGGTGATGAAGAGCAAGACCACGGCCGAATGGGTCGAGGCGCTGGAGGCGCTGAAGATCGCCTGCGGGCCGATCAACACGCTGAAGGACGTCTTCGCCGATCCGCACGTCGTCGCGCGCGGCTGCGTCATCGAGATGGAACATGCGTCGGGCGAGATGGTGAAGGTCACGGCCAATCCGGTCCGCCTCTCGGCCACGCCGCCCACCTATCGCAGCGCGGCGCCGACGCTGGGCCAGCACAATGACGAGGTGCTGGGCGGGATCCTCGGCATGAGCGGCGGCGATATCGCGGCCCTCAAGGACAAGGGCGTCATCTGATGGACGCGCCCCGGATCGGATCGCTTCGCGGCACGTTCGATTTCGGGGCGCTCACCCTGCGCTGGGCGGAATGGGGACCGGTCGACGGCAGGCCCGTCGTCTGCGTGCACGGCCTGACCCGCAACGGCCGCGACTTCGACGCGCTCGCCCAGGCTTTGGCCGCCCAGGGCCGCCGGGTGATCTGCCCGGACGTGCCGGGGCGCGGCATTTCGGACTGGCTGCCTGCCGGCGCGCTCTATGCCGTGCCCACCTATGTCGGCGCGCTGATGCCGCTGCTGGCGGAGCTCGGCGAATACGACTGGGTCGGCACCTCGATGGGCGGGCTGATCGGCATGGGCCTTTGCGCCATGCCGGCGGTCGCCATGCGGCGGATTGTGCTGAACGATATCGGCCCCTTCATCCCCGTCGCCTCGCTGGCGCGCATCCGCGACTATCTCCAGACCTTTCCCGAATTCGCCAGCCTGGCCGCCCTTGAGGCGCAGCTGCGCCGCGTCCACGCGCCCTTCGGCGCGCTGAGCGACGCGGAGTGGGCGCATCTGGCGCGGCACAGCGCGCGCGTGACGGTGCATGGCACCTTCGTGCTGCACTACGATCCGGCGATCCTGGAGCCCATGGCCGGCCCGCTCGCAGATGTGGATCTCTGGGCGCTGTGGGAGCTCTGCGTGAAGCGCCCCGTTCTCGTCCTGCGCGGCGAGAGTTCCGATCTGCTGACGACGGAAACTGCCTCGCGCATGGGCGCGAGCACGGGCGTGACGGTCGAGACCATCCCCGGCTGTGGCCACGCGCCCGCGCTGATGGACCCCGCGCAGATCGCGCTCATCCAGCGTTTCCTGGAGGACTGACCGGGCCAAATTCATGCCTCAGATTTATATCTTGGGGCGTTATATTCCCTCATGGCGGCCGATTTGAGAGGATCGGTCCAACAACGCGAGGGATAGAGATGCTGGCGATTTCGCGACGGGCCGCGGCGGTCCTGATGATGGGCACGACGCTCGCTTCCGGCCCTGCCTTGGCCACCGGCGCCGTGGTCAACCACGTCCTCCTGCCGCAGGGCGCCACCATGGAAGCCTGCCTTCAGCGCGCCGCGATGGCGATCGCCACGGTGGGTCTGAGCCCGCTCAACACCACGCGGTCGGCCGCCTGGGGGCAACGCGACGGCGGCCGCATCTACACGATCTACTGTATGGCGGCCCAGGGCGCGGCCGTCTTCGTCGCCGCGGGCAATACCAGCGCCGACGTCTCCTCCGACCTCACCGCGCTGATGCAGGCCTTCCGCTCCAATGGGAGCGGTGGCGGCAGCGGCGGCAAGATTCCGCTCAGCCGGCCTTGAGCAGCCGCGCGGCCTTCACCGCGAAATAGCTGAGCACCGCATTCGCGCCCGCGCGCTTGAAGGAGAGCAGCGCCTCCATCATCGCGCGGTCGTGATCGAGCCAGCCGCGCTCGACGGCGGCCATGATCATCGAATACTCGCCGCTCACCTGGTAGGCGAAGGTGGGCAGGCCGAACTCCGTCTTCACGCGGTGCACGATGTCCAGATAGGGCAGGCCGGGCTTCACCATGACCATGTCCGCGCCCTCGGCGATGTCCAGCGCCACTTCGCGCAGGGCCTCGTCGCTATTGGCGGGGTCCATCTGATAGGTCTTCTTGTCGCCGATCAGCGCGCCCGTGCTGCCCACCGCGTCGCGGAAGGGCGCGTAGTAGCCCGAGGCGTATTTCGCCGCGTAGCTCATGATGCGGGTGTGGATCAGGCCCTCGGCGTCGAGCGCGGCGCGGATGGAGCCGATGCGCCCGTCCATCATGTCCGACGGCGCGATCACGTCCACGCCGGCCTGCGCCATCAGCACGGCCTGCCGGCAGAGGATCGCCACCGTGTCCTCGTTATGGACGTAGCCGTCGCGCAGCACGCCGTCATGGCCGTGGTCGGTATAGGTATCGAGCGCGACGTCGCCGATCAGGCCGAGGCCCGGATGGGCAGCCTTCAGCGCGCGCGCGGCGCGGCACATGAGGTTCTCGGGGTTCAGCGCGCCCGTGCCCTCGGCGTCGCGATCCGTGACGGGCGTGTAGGGGAAGAGGGCGACGGCGGGGATCCCGAGTGCGGCGGCCTCGGCCACGTGCTCCGCCGCGCGATCCACCGAGACGCGGACGATGCCGGGCATGCTCTCGACCGGGACGACCTTGTTCTCGCCCTCGGTGAGGAAGATCGGCCAGATGAGGTCGGCCGGCGTCAGCCGGCTCTCGGCCGTGAGCTTGCGCGTCCAGGCATCGTGGCGGTTGCGCCGCATGCGGGTGCTGGGAAAGGAACCGAAGAAGTTCATGGGGCCTCCGATGGCCGCTAAATCATCGGAGGCCGTTATAGGGCCGGCGGCCCGCCGGTTACGAGAGGGCCTGGGTCAGATCCGCCAGGATGTCGTCGATATGCTCGATGCCGATCGACAGGCGGATATAGCCCGGCGTCACACCGCTCGCCGCCTGCTCGGCCTCGTTGAGCTGGCTGTGGGTGGTGGTCGCCGGATGGATCGCCAGGCTGCGCGCGTCGCCGATATTGGCGACGTGGTAGAACATCTTCAGCTTCTCGATGAAGGCCTGCCCGGCTTCCTTGCCGCCCTTGAGCTCGATGCCCATCAGGCTGCCATAGCCGCCCTTGAGATAGGCGTCGGCGCGGCGCTTGGCCTCGCCCGTCATGACCGAGGGATGGATCACCTTCGTCACATTCGGATGGCCGGCGAGGAAGGCCGCGACCTTCACGGCATTGGAGCAATGGCGCTCCATGCGCAGCGGCAGCGTCTCCAGCCCCTGGAGGAACATGAAGGCGTTGAAGGGCGCCATGGGCGCGCCGATGTCGCGCAGCAGGCAGGTCCGCATCCGCAGGATATAGGCGATGGGGCCGAGCGGCTTGGCCGCCTGGCTCCAGATCGCGCCATGATAGCTCGCATCGGGCTTGTTCAGCGTGGGGAAGCGGTCGCCGCCCGCTTCCCAGTCGAAATTGCCGCCATCCACCACGATGCCGCCGATGCTGGTGCCATGGCCGCCGATCCACTTGGTCGTGGAATGCATCACGATGGCCGCGCCATGCTCGAAGGGCCGGCAGATCACCGGCGCCGCCGTGTTGTCCATGATCAGCGGCACGCCGAGCTTGCGGCCGATGGCGGCGACTTCCGCGATCGGGAAGACCTGCAGCTTCGGGTTGGGCAGCGTCTCGGCGTAATAGGCGCGGGTGCGCGCATCGGTGGCACGGGCGAAGGCCTCGGGGTCGGCCGGGTCCACGAAGCGGACCTCGATGCCGAACTGCTTCAGCGTGTTCGCGAAGAGGTTGTAGGTGCCGCCGTAGAGGTCGGTGCTGCTGACGATGTTGTCGCCCGCCTCGCAGAGATTCATCACCGTGAAGGTGGTCGCCGCCTGGCCCGAGCCCACGGCGAGCGCCGCGGCGCCGCCCTCGAGCTGCGCGATGCGCGTCTCCAGCGCGTCGCAGGTCGGGTTCATGATGCGCGTGTAGATATTGCCGAGCTCGGCCAGGCCGAAGAGGCGCGCGGCGTGGCCGGTGTCCTGGAACTGGAAGCTCGTCGTCTGGTGGATCGGCACGGCGACGGAGCCGGTGTTCGGATCGGCGCGATGGCTGCCGCCATGCAGGGCGATGGTCTCGGGGCGCGTGTACTGGCTCATGTGGAACTCCCTATTTGCGGCCAAGCCTGCCATCCCCCGCGCCCCGGGGGAAGGATGGCGCCCCTATCACGGGCCGGCCTTTGCAAGCGGCCTGGATGCTCCGAACATCCCGCCAGAAGAAAAGCCGGGAGAGACATCGTGTTGAAAGCCGCTGGACTGGCCTTGCTCACGGCGGGCTGCGCGGGCGCCGCGGCGGCGCAGGGCCTGACCGCGACCTTCCCGACGCGCCCGGTCACCATGGTCGTCGGCTTCGCGCCCGGCGGGCCGGCCGATGTCATCGCCCGGCTCATCGCCCCCGGCCTCGGTGCGGATCTCGGCCAGCCCGTGGTGGTCGAGAATGCCGGCGGCGCGGGGGGCTCGCTGGGCCAGGGCCGCGTCATGGCCGCGCGGGCCGATGGGCAGACCATCCTCTTCGGGAGCCTCGCCCAGGCGACGATCCCGACCCTGCTGCCGCGACTCAATTTCGACCCGCTGGCGCTGCAGGCGATCGGGATGGTGAACGAGGTGCCGATGGCCATCATCGCCCGGCGCGACTTTCCCGCCGCGAATCTGGCGGAACTCGTCGCCCTCGTGCGCCGCGAGGGCCGGGGGCTGAACCTCGGCAATGCCGGCGTCGGCTCGACCAGCCATCTGTGCAGCCTGCTGCTGCTCGCCACCATCGGCAGCCCGGTGACGCTGGTTCCCTATCGCGGCAATGCGCTGGTGATGAACGACCTGATGGCCGGCACGCTCGACCTGGGCTGCGACCAGACGACGAACAATGCGGGCCACATCCAGTCCGGCACCATCCGTGCCTATGCGATCACGACCCCCGACCGCGCCACCGCCCTGGCTGGGGTGCCGACCACGGCCGAGGCCGGCCTGCCGGAGATGCGGATGTCGGGCTGGAACATGCTCTTCGCGCCGGCGGGAACTCCGGGCGTGGTGGTCGACCGGCTCAACCGCGCGCTGATGACGGTGCTGCGCGACGAGAACGTGCTGCGCCGGATGGTGGAGCTCGGCAGCAATCCCGCCACCGACGCGCGGCGGACGCCGGCGGGCGGGCAGGCCTTCTGGCTCGCCGAGATCGCCCGCTGGAAGCCGCTGCTGGAGGCGGTGGGACAGAGCCCGGATTAAACAGAGCCCGGATTAAAGCGCCCGCCAGCCGATATCGCCGCGGCAGAAGCCTTCCGGCCACTCCACCTTCGCCACGGCCGCATAGGCGGCATCCCGCGCCTGCGCGATGGTCGCGCCCGTCGCGCCGATGCCGAGAACGCGCCCGCCATTGGCCACGAGGCGGCCTTCGTCGTCGCGCGCCGTGCCCGCGTGGAAGATCTGCACGCCCGGCACCTGCGCGGCCGCCTCCAGGCCACGGATCTCGCTGCCCTTGCGGGGCGCGGCCGGATAGCCCTCGGCCGCCATGACGACGACGATGCTGGCGGTCTTCTCCCAGCGCAGGTCGAAGTCCTTCAACTCGCCTTGAGTGGCGGCCAGCAGCGCCGGCAGCAGGTCGCTGCGCAGGCGGAGCATGAGCGCCTGGCATTCGGGGTCGCCGAAGCGGACGTTGAATTCCAGCAGCTTCGGGCCCTCGGCCGTCAGCATCAGCCCCGCGAAGAGCACGCCCTGGAAGGGCGTCCCGCGCCGGGCGAGCTCGGCCAGGACGGGGGCGATGCAGGTCTTCATCACCTCGGCCTGGAGGGCCTCGGTGAAGGCGGGGGGCGGGGAATAGGCGCCCATGCCGCCCGTGTTCGGGCCGGTATCGCCGTCGCCCACGCGCTTGTGGTCCTGCGCGGCGCCGAGCGGGATGGCGTTCGTGCCGTCGCAGAGCGCGAAGAAGCTGATCTCCTCGCCGACCATGCATTCCTCGATGACGAGGGTGGAGCCGGCGGCGCCGTAGATGGCGTCCTCCATCATCTCGGTGACGGCCTGCTCGGCCTCCTCGACGGTGGTGGCGACGACCACGCCCTTGCCGGCGGCCAGGCCGTCCGCCTTCACCACGATGGGCGCGCCCTGGGCGCGGATATAGGCGCGGGCCGAGGCCGCGTCGGTGAAGCGGCCATGCGCGGCGGTGGGCGCGCCGGCGGCGTTCGCGATCTCCTTGAAGAAGCTCTTGCTGCCCTCCAGCAGGGCCGCCGCCTTGCGCGGGCCGAAGCAGGGGATGCCGGCCTCGGCGCAGGCATCGGCCATGCCGAGCGTCAGCGGGGCCTCGGGGCCGACGACGACCAGCTCGATCTCCTCGCGCTTCGCCAGCGCCACGATGCCGGCGACATCCTCCGCGCCGACCGCGAAGCACTCCGCGATCTCGGCGATGCCGGGATTGCCCGGCGCGCAGATCAGCCGCGTCAGCAAGGGCGAGGCGGCGATCGCCCAGCACAGCGCATGCTCGCGGCCGCCGCCGCCCACTACCAGAACCTTCATCACCCGCCTCCGCAACGCCGCGATCCGTCCTATACTCAGGCGATGGACGGAACCGGCGGCAATATTCCTGAATATGGTGTGGGCGAGTTGGCCGGCGCCATCAAGCGCACCCTGGAGGGCGCCTTCCAGCGCGTCCGCGTCCGGGGCGAGCTTACGGAGGTGAAGCCCTATCCCTCGGGCCACATCTACATGTCGCTCAAGGACGAGAACGCGAAGATCGAGAGCGTCGTCTGGAAGAGCGCCGTCTCGCGACTCGGGCTGAAGCCGGAGAACGGGCTGGAGGTGATCGCCACCGGCCGCGTCTCCACCTATGGCGATCGCTCGAAGTACCAGCTCATCATCGAGAAGCTGGAATATGCCGGCGAGGGCGCCTTGCTGGCCCGGATCGAGCGGCTGCGGCTGGCGATGCTGAAGGAAGGCCTCTTCGACGCCGACCGCAAGAAGCCCTTCCCGCTGCTGCCCGATGTCATCGGCGTGGTGACCAGCGAGCGCGGCGCGGTCATCCAGGACATCCGCACGACGCTCGCCCGGCGCTTCCCGCGCCACCTGATCCTCTGGCCGGTCCCGGTGCAGGGGGAGGGCTCGGCCGAGAAGATCGCCGCGGCCATCCGCGGCTTCTCGGCGCTGCGGCATGGCGGGCCCGTGCCCCGGCCGGACGTGCTGATCGTGGCGCGCGGCGGCGGCTCGCTGGAGGACCTGATGGCCTTCAACGAGGAGGTCGTGATCCGCGCGGTGGCCGAATGCACCATCCCGCTGATCTCGGCCGTCGGCCACGAGACCGACACGACCCTCATCGACTTCGCCTCCGACCGGCGCGCGCCCACCCCTACCGCCGCCGCCGAGATGGCCGTGCCCTCCCGCGTGGAGCTGGCGGCCGACATCGCCCAGCGCGGCTCGCGCATCGCGAGCCGCATCGCCGCCGTGATGCGCGAGAGCCGGCTGCACCTGCACCGCGCCGCCCTCGGCCTGCCCGACCTGCCTTCGATGGTGAACCAGCTCCGCCAGCGCCTGGACGACCGGGGCGAGCGGCTGCGCGTGGCGCTGCCCGGCTTCGTCCAGGCCAAGCGCCAGGAGGTGGCCCGGCTGGGCGCGCATCTGCGCCACCCGCGCGAGGCCATCGCCACCGGCCGCAATGCCAGCCAGGCGCTGGACCAGCGCATGAACGCCGCCTGGGCGCGGGCCCTGGCGCGGCGGCAGGCGGCCCCGGCCCT
The DNA here is from genome assembly GCF_965227005.1 of Roseococcus sp. Taxonomy (NCBI): domain Bacteria; kingdom Pseudomonadati; phylum Pseudomonadota; class Alphaproteobacteria; order Acetobacterales; family Roseomonadaceae; genus Roseococcus; species Roseococcus sp. Next base: position 111,248 of record NZ_CBDDFJ010000023.1, on the reverse strand, counting down.
GGCCCGGCTTTCCCCCGCCCCGGTGCTCGGGCTGATCCGCGAGCGCGCCGCCCGCGTGGAGGGCCTCGCGGCCCGGCTGGAGGCGGTCAGCTACAACGCCGTGCTGGCGCGCGGCTTCGCCCTCGTCCAGGGCGCCAGCGGCCAGACCATCACCGCCGCCGCCGAGGTCGCGCCCGGCGCGCGGTTGACCCTGACCTTCCAGGATGGGGCCGTCGACGTCTCGGCCACGCCCGCCAAGCCGGTGCAGGGGCTGCTGTTTTGAAGCGTCGCGCGGCCTTGGCGCTGCCGGCGCTGCTGCTGGCCCGCCCGGCCGCCGCGCTGGAATGGCGCGGCAATCCGGCCCAGGGAGCCATGCTCCTTGGCCGGGGGGCGGCCGGGGCGCGGCTGGCGCTGGACGGGCAGGCGGTGCGCGTCTCGCCGGAGGGGCTCTTCGTCCTGGGCTTCGGGCGCGATCATGGCGCCCGTTCCACCCTGACCGAGAACGGCGCGGCCCGGATCCTCGAGGTCGCGCCGCGCCGCTGGGACGTCCAGCACATCAACGGCCTGCCGCCCGCCCAGGTGACACCGGACCCGGCCATGCTCCAGCGCATCCTCGCCGAGCGCGAGCGGCTCGCCGTGGTCCGTGGCCTCGATACCCCTCGCACCGACTTCGCGTCCGGCCTCGCCTGGCCCGCGCGAGGGCGGATCAGCGGGGTCTATGGCAGCCAGCGCATCCTGAACGGCCAGCCCCGCCAGCCGCATTCCGCGCTCGACATCGCCGGGCCGGTCGGCACGCCCATCCAGGCGGCCTGTTCCGGGCGCGTGACCCTGGCCGCCGAGTTCCATTTCTTCGGCAAGCTGCTGGTGCTCGACCACGGGCATGGGGTGAACACCCTTTATGCCCATCTCTCGGCGATCGAGGTCCGCGAGGGGCAGGAAGTCCGGGTGGGCCAGCGGATCGCCGCGATGGGCGCGACCGGGCGCGTCACCGGGCCGCATTTGCATTTCGGGCTGAGCTGGTACCGGCTATGGCTGGACCCCCAGCCGCTCCTCAGCTGACGAACGGCATTCTGTCAGAGGTTTCAGCTTTGGGGGAAACGCCGCAAAGCGCCATTCGGCGTTAACCCCTAGGGCGCGGCGACCTGGGTGTCGACAAAAATATTAACAGATATTCATCTTCCTTCGCTATGCTGTCTGTTCAGCTTCGGTTAATGTGGGGCCTCCATCGCGAGGCCAAGTCGCGACATAAATTCGGCTGGCCTAATCCCTTCAGCGAGGATGGTTCGGGACATTCATGAACGTGATTCATCAGGAACCGCCCAAGCTCGACCAACGGGAAGAGCCGCAGGCTTCCGCATCCTCGGCCGAGACCACCGCGGCGGTGGGTCCCAAGCGCCGGCTTCTCCCTTGGCTCGGTCTCGCGGTCCTGCTGGGGGGCGGCGCCTATTACTACCTGAATCATGTCGAGCAGGCGGCCCCTGCCGGGGCGGCGACCACCGCCGCGCTGCCGGCCGGCCAGTTCCAGCTGAATGAGAACGAGATGCGCGCCTTGCGCATCGAGCCCGTCGCCGCCCGCGAATTCCGCCCCGAGCGCATCGCCGAGGGCCGCATCGCCTATAACGACGACCGCTCCACCCCCATGCTCTCGCCCTATACCGGGCGGGTGATACGCGCCTTCGCCCGCGTCGGGGACCGCGTCCAGGCCGGCGCACCGCTCTATGAGATCGAGACGCCGGACGTGACCGGCGCCGCCAACGACCTGCTCGGCGCGCTGGACAACGTCCAGAAGGCCAATGTCGCCTTGGCCCAGGCCCGGCGCGAGGATACCCGCCAGGCCTCGCTCTTCTCCGCCCGCGCCACCTCGCAGCGCGAGGTCGAGCAGGCGCGCGCCGCCTCGGCTTCGGCCGAATCCGACCTGCGCAGCGCCAATGCCCAGGCCGAGGCCAATCGCGACCGCCTGCGCGTGCTGGGCCGCACGCCCGAGCAGATCGCCGAGATCGAGCGCACCCGCCAGGTCAGCGGCGTCATCACCGTCACCGCGCCGCTTGCCGGCACCGTCACCCAGCGCCGCGCCGGTCCCGGCCAATGGCTCACGGCCGGGCAGGGCGATCCCGTCTTCACCATGGCCGACCTCTCGACCATGTGGCTCGTGGCCAATGTCCGCGAGATGGACGTGCCGCTGATCCAGGTGGGCCAGCGCGTGGACGTCACCATCGGCGCGCTGCCCGACCGGCACTTCGACGCGCGGATCGTGCGCACCGCCGCCGGCCTGGACGCGACCACCCGCCGCCTGACCGTGATGGCCGAGGTCGCCGATCCCAATGGCGAGCTCCGCCCCGAGATGTTCGCGACCTTCCGCATCGAGGTCGGCGAGGCCAGCACCTCTCCGGCCGTGCCCTCCAGCTCCGTCATCTTCCGCGGTGCCGAAGCCAATGTCTGGCTTGCCTTGCCTGACCGCCGCTTCGTCATGCGGCGCATCACCCCGGGCATTCGCTCGGGCGATCTGATCGAGGCTCGCGAAGGCCTCACCGCCGGTGACCGGGTGGTGACCGGGGGTGCTCTCTTCATCGACCGCGCCTCTCGCATCGACTGAGAGAGCAACCGTAGTATGCGTCAGCTTGTCGCCATCTCGCTCCAGCAGCGGGCGCTGGTCATTCTCATGTTCATCGTCTTCGTGGCGGTTGGCGCCTATAGCTTCCTCAAGCTGAACATCGAGGCCTATCCCGACCCGGTTCCGCCGCAGGTCGTGATCATCACGCAGAACCCCGGCGCCTCGGCCGAGGAGATCGAGCGCTACGTTTCCATCCCGGTCGAGCTCGCCATGGCGGGCCTGCCCAACATGAACTCCGTCCGCTCGACGAGCCTCTTCGGCCTCTCCGACGTGCGCGTACAGTTCACCTTCGCCTTCACCTATGAGCAGGCGCTGCAGCAGGTGCTGAACCGCCTCGCCACCCTGCGCGACCTGCCGGACGGCGCGAATCCGACCATCAGCCCGCTCTCGCCCATCGGCGAGATCATGCGTTACCGCGTGGTCGGCCCGCCCGGCTTCTCGTCCGACGATCTCAAGACGCTGCAGGAATGGGTGCTCGAGCGCCGCTTCAAGCGCGTGCCGGGCGTGGTGGACGTCACCAGCTTCGGCGGCCGCAGCAAGTCGTACAACGTGACGATCGACCTTTCCCGCCTCAACGCCTACGGGCTGCAGCTGCCGGCGGTGATCGAATCCGTCCGCTCGGGCAACAACACCGTCGGCGCGGGGACGATCAATATCGGCCCGCAGGCGGCCGTGGTGCAGGGGATCGGGCTGATCCGCAGCATCGAGGACATCCGCAACATCGTCCTCACCGCCTCGGCCGACGGCACGCCCGTGCTGCTCTCCGATGTCGCGGCCATCGAGATCGGCAGCCTGCCCCGCCTGGGCATCGCCGGTCATGAAGGCGACGACGACGTGGTGCTGGCCACGGTGCTGATGCGCCGCGGCGAGCAGACCCTGCCCACCATCCGCGGCGTCCAGCAGGAGGTCGAGCGGATCAATGCCGGCGGCGTGCTGCCGCCCGGCGTGCACGTGGTGCCCCTCTACGACCGCGAGGACCTGGTGAAGGTCGCCACCCACATGGTGGTGCACAACATCATCGTCGGCGTGGTGCTGATCCTGGTGATCCAGTGGCTCTTCCTGGGCGATCTGCGCGGCGCCGTGGTCGTCGCGGCGACCATTCCCTTCGCCTTCTTCTTCGCCGTGCTGGTGATCCTGGCGCGGGGCGAGAGCGCCAACCTGCTCTCCATCGGCGCGCTTGATTTCGGCCTGCTGGTGGATGCGACCATCATCATGGTCGAGAATATCTACCGCCACCTGGCGCTCGCCCGACGAAACCCGCATCTCTATGCGAATCCGCAGGCGGCGGGCGGGCTGTCGGGCATTTCGCTGACGGTGCTGCGCGCGGGCAGCGAGGTGGGCAAGCCCATCCTCTTCGCGCTGCTCATCGTCATCGTGGCCTTCATCCCGCTCTTCACGATGGGCGGCATCGAGGGGCGCATCTTCGGCCCGATGGCCAAGACGTATGCCTATGCCATCGGCGGCTCGCTGATCGCGGCCTTCACCATCGTGCCCGCGCTCTCCGCCGTGCTGCTGCGCGAGGACAGCCAGGAGCGCGACACGCCGCTCGTGCGCGCGCTGCGCTGGGCCCATGGCAAGATGTACGTCCTCGCCATGGCGGCGCGGGAATTCGCGCTGGTCGTCGCGGCGGTGCTCGTCGCGCTGTCCATCTTCGTGCTCTCGCATCTGGGCGCCGAGTTCCTGCCGACGCTGGAGGAGGGCAATCTCTGGGTCCGTGCCACCATGCCGGGCACCATCTCGCTGGAGGAAGGCAATCCCACCGTCCAGGGCATCCGCGCGACGCTGATGGAATTCCCCGAGGCGATCACCGTCACCTCGCAGCAAGGCCGCCCGGACGACGGCACGGATTCGGCCGGCTTCTTCAATGCCGAGTTCTTCGTCCCCCTGCGCGCGCCCGACCAGTGGACCACCGCGCACAACCGTGACGGCCTGGTCGCCGCCATCAACGAGCGACTGTCGCAGCGCTTCCTCGGCGTGCAGTTCAGCTTCGCCCAGGCCATCAGCGACAACGTGCAGGAGGCCGCCTCGGGGGTGAAGGGCGCCAATGCCATCAAGGTCTATGGCCCCGACCTCGACGTCCTGACGGCGCGCGCGGAGCAGATCCGCGTGCTGCTGACCCAGGTGCGCGGGCTGACGGACGTGGCGATCTTCCCCACGCTGGGGCAGCCGACCGTCTCCGTCACCATCGACCGGGCGCGCGCCGCGCGCTTCGGCCTGCAGGTGGACGACATCAACGAGGTGGTTCAGGCCGCCATCGGCGGGCGCGAGGCCGGTCGGCTCTACGAGCCGGGCGGGGACCGCAACTTCCCCATCACCGTGCGCATGGCCGCGCCGTATCGCAACACCATCGAGGCGATCCGCCGCATCCCCGTGGGCGGGGCGCGCGGCGCGACGCTGGCCGATGTCGCGGAAATCCGCCTCTCCTCCGGCACGGCCTATGTCTATCGCGAGGAGGGCACGCGCTACGTGCCCATCCGCTTCTCCGTGCGCGGCCGCGACCCGTCGAGCGCGGTGCAGGAGGCGCAGGCGCTCGTCGCGCGACAGGTCCAGCTGGAGCCGGGCTACCGGCTCGACTGGCTGGGCGAGTTCCGCAACCTGCAGGAGGCGGTGGCGCGGCTGCTGGGCATCGTGCCCGTCGCGCTCATGATCATCATGGTCCTGCTCTACGTGCAGTTCGGAAATGTGCGGGAGATGCTGCTCGTCATGGCGATGGTTCCCCTCTCGCTCGTCGGTGGCATCATGGCGCTGGGCGTGGCGGGGCTGAACTTCTCCGTGCCGGCGGCCATCGGCTTCCTGGCCCTCTTCGGCATCACGGTCATGGAGGGGATCATCATGCTCTCGCACTTTAATCACCTCCGGCATGAGGGCATGGCCTGGAAGCCCGCGCTGGACCAGTCCGGCCAGGATCGCCTGCGCCCGGTCTTCATGACCTGCTTCGCGAGCTTCTTCGGATTGCTGCCGATGGCGCTGGCCACCGGCATCGGCGCGGATGTGACCAAGCCGCTGGCGATCGTGGTGGTGGGCGGCATCGGCCTCGTGCCGATCTTCATCCTGGTGATCTTCCCGGCGCTGATCGACCGGCTGGGCCGTCCGGGCGACCTTGCCCGGCAGGAAGCGGCGCTGGCCGCACGACGCGAGAGGGCGGGACTTCCGGCATGAGACATTTCGTTGTTCTGGCGGCCCCCATCCTCGCGATGGTGTGCTCGGCCGCCCCGGCCCTGAGCCAGACGCCGGCCCGCGCCCCGGCCGCCGTTGGCGCCGGCATGCAGCCGCTTCCCTTGCCCGGCCAGACCCGCGTGCTGACCATGGGCGAGGCCGAGCGCCTGCTGATCGAGCGGAACCTGACCGTGATCGCCGCCCAGCGCGGCATCGACATCGCCCGCGCCCAGCGGCTCGTCGCCTCCTCCCTCCCGCCGGCCCAGCTCAGCGTCAGCAACATGCCCGGCGAGTTCAACGAGACCCAGCGCAACGGCATCCGGGGCGCGCGCTTCCATGGGCCGGACAACAACGTCAATGTCGGGCTGCAGGTTCTGGTGGAGCTCGGCGGCAAGCGCGAGCTGCGCACCCGCTACGCCAATGAGAACATCGCGGTGGCCGAGGCGCAGGTGCTCGATGCCCTGCGCAACCAGATCTTCGCGCTGCGCCAGAACTTCATCGCCGCTCTCGCCGCGCGCGCCAATCTCGAGGTCGCGCTGGCCAATCGCGGCAGCCTCGACCGCACCGAGGCGCTGCTGCGCCGCCAGCTCCAGGACGGCGCGCTGCCCGAGGGCGACCTGCTCCGCTTCCAGGCGAGCCGCGTGCCCTTCGAGGCCGACGTGACCACCGCCGCCCAGGCCTATGCCGCCGCGGTGGCGCAGGTGGCCGTGTCCCTGGCGCTCGACGCCGCCGCCTCCGTGCGGGCTCCGGGGCCGAGCCGCGACCCGATGCGCGTGGCCCTGCCGGCTCTGGCCATCGACGTGCGCGGCCGCTTCGACACCGTGCCCGATATCGGCGTCTCGCGCGGCACGCTGGGCGATGCGGTGCAGAGCCGCGCGGATGTGGTCGTGGCCTCGCGCCAGGCCTCGGCCGCCGGCGCCAATACCAGCCTTACGGAAGCGCAGCGCTGGCGCGACGTGACGGTCAATGGCGGTTGGGGACGTACGCGGCTCTCCCAGGACCTGCCGAACTCCGAGCAGCCCCTGATCGCCAGCAACCAGTTCACCCTCGGCCTGTCGGTGCCGCTGTTCACCAGCCGCATCACGCGCGGCAATATCGGCGCGGCCCAGGGCCAGCAGGCGCAGAGCGAGGCTCAGGCGCAGAACGCGCTGCTCCAGGCCCGTGCCGATTTCGCCACCGCCTGGTCCGCCTATGAGCAGGCGCGCGCCCTGCTGCGCCTCTACACCGGCGGCGCGCTGAGCCGAGCCGAGCTGGCCTATCGCAGCTCCGAACAGGCCTATCTCGCCGGCGGCCGCAACCTGCTCGATGTGCTGGACGCGCTGCGCACGCTGAACGCGACGCGGGTGGCGGCGAACAATGCGCGGGCGCAGTACCTGACCGCGCTGGCGCAGCTGGAATTCGCCACCGGTGTGGGCGGATTGTCGCCGCGCCTTTGAGGCAGCGTTCTTCTCCGGCCGGGGAAGAACTCGTCTGACGCGCAGACGGGGTTACTCCCATGACGCGGAATGCAGACCGGGTGTCCGATGAAGGCTTTGCCGTAAAGTCGCGCCGATTACTGGGAGAAGCGCTCGCTTCGGTTGTGAAAGCCTGACAGCCTGTGTTTCTCGGTTGTGGCGCCACGCGCCCCTTCCGCACAGACAGACGGGGCGTCGCATGCACACCATCCTGATGATCGGCGGCGGCCTTGTCCTGCTGGCGGGCCTCCACGTCGCGGGGCGCGCGGTCGATGCGCCGGCCACCACGCTGAAGCTCTTCCTGCTCATCTGGCTGGTCGTCACGGGGGTGAACATGTGGATCGGCGTCAGCCGCGCGGGCTATTCCGTGATGCAGGAGCTGCCGATCGCGCTGGTCGTCTTCGCGGTGCCGGCTTTGGTGGCGCTGGCGCTGCTCTGGCGACTCAGGAGCTGAGCTCGGCGGGGGCGCGGCCAGAACATCATCGCGGCCAGAGGCAGCAGCCAGACGACCCGCGCCTGATAGCGATGATGCGGCATCGAGAGCGCGCCGGTCGCCAGGGCATTGCCCGTGAGCCCGACGAGGAGGCAGAGCAGCAGCCCCAAGGCGCGCGGATCGCGCGTCCGATGCGCCCGCCGCCAGGCGAGCAGCACGAGGGGCGTTGCGAGCAGGAGCACGATCGAGAAGAGCGGATTGAACATCCGCCCGATCGGTTTCAGCGCGTCGCGCCCCTGCAGCGAGGCCTCGAACCGCGCGAGCTCGGCCGAGGGAAAGCCCTTCGCGATCTCCGACCCGGCGCTCATTCCCATATCGTGACGCGAGAGCGTGTCGCCGATCTGGTTGCGCCGGAGCTGGGCGACGAAGTTGGCGAGGCCGTTGCGCATCACCGCCAGCGGCTCGCGCCGCAGGGTTTCGGCGATGATCGCGCTGGCCTCGGGCGCCAGGATCATGCCGCCGAGGAAGATCGGCGTGCCGTCGGGTGCGCGGTTCACCGGGCTGTCCGGCATCCAGAGGAAGACGTCGGAATTGGTCGCGAGCCGTCCGGCGAAGGCGCAGAGATACCAGCCGGATTCGGGGCAGCGCGCCGCGATGGTGCGCGCGCCCGGCCCGTCCGCGATCAGCCGCGCGAGGAGAAAGGTGCTGCCATAGGGCGAGAGCGCCAGCCGCCCATGCCCGACGAGGTTGGTGCCGAGCAGCAGCGACACCGCCCCCGCCAGTGGAACTGCCACGCGCAGGACGGCGCCCCCTCCGGCGCGGAGCATCGCGGCGAGCACGACCAGCGCGAAGATCACCGGCAGGTTGGACAGATGCGCGGCCGTCGCCACGCTGCCCAGCAGGATCAGCCAGGCGCGCTCGGCGCGGCCCAGCCGGTCCCATCCCCAGCCGAGCAGAGCCGCGCAGAGCACGGCGACCGGCGTCAGGATGTCGGGCATCACCAGCGCGACCGACCAGGGCGCGGCGGTGAGGAGGGCCAGCGCCGCGCAGACCGCCACATGTCGCCACGCCGTCGCGCGCCCCAGCACCCGCGCCAGCAGCCAGACGAGATGCGAGACGATCACCCCCTGCGCGACCACCGTGCCCCAGAGCGTGACGTGCTGGTGGAAGACCCAGGCGAAGGGCCCGTAGATCCAGGGCTTGTCCCAGATCATCAGCGGCTGGACCGTCTGCGCCAGGAAGGCGCCGCTGTCGCTGAAGAGGAGGGGGATAGCCGTTCAGGAAAGCCGGCCAGATGAGCAGCAGGCCGCCCGCGAGGACGGCCAGGGCGGCACTCACCACCGATCGGCCGCGGCGTCGTCCCCGGCCTTGGCCTCGACCCAGCGCGTCTCGCCGGAGGCGAATTCCTCGCGCTTCCAGAAGGGCGCCTTGGTCTTCAGCCAGTCGATCAGGAAGGCGCAGGCTTCGAGGGCCGCCGCGCGATGCGCGCTCGCCGTCAGCACCAGCACGATGGGCGCGCCCGGCTCCAGCCGGCCGACCCGATGGATAACGGTGCAGCCGGTCAGCGGCCAGCGCTTCTGCGCCTCGTCGACGAGGCGGCCCATGGCCCGCTCCGTCATCGCCGGATAATGCTCGAGCACGAGGGCGCCGAGCGCGTCGTCGGCGCGGCACAGCCCCACGAAGCTCGCGATGGCGCCCACATCCGTGCGGCCCTGCGACAGCAGCGCGGATTCCGCCGCGAGGTCGAAGGGCGCTTCCTGCACGGCGATGCGGGCCATGGTCAGCCGCCCGTGACGGGGGGGAAGAAGGCGACCTCGTCGCGATCGGCGACGGCATCCCCGGCGGTGGCGAAGTCCTGGTTCACCGCCGCGCGGATCGCGGAAGGATTGGCGAAGGCCTCGGCATGGCGCGGGCTCAGCGAGGCGACATGCCGCATCAGGGCGCCGATGGTGCGGACGTCCTCGGGCAGCGCGATCTCCTCCCCCGCCGCTCCGACCTTCTCCCGAACCCAGGCGAAATAGAGCAGCTGCATGGGATCAGCGCGGCGTCGGAACCTGCTGGACGTCGCCGCCCGGGCCGATGATCGTGGTGGTGTTGCCGTCGCGGATGGCGACGCCCGAGCCCTGGGGCGAGATCGTCGTCTGCACGCGGCTGCTGCCGCCGGTGGTGGTGACCGGACCCTGGGGCGTGAAGATCGTCTGGCCGTCGACGCGGGGCGCGTCGGTACGGTTCGCGCGCGGCGGCAGGGCCGGCGGCGGATCGAAGGCGGGCTGGGGCGGTATTCCGGTCACGACGGGATCGGCCGGGGCGGCGCTGCCGCGGGCGCGGCGAGGGGGCGGAATCTCCTCGCCGGTGCGGAAGCCGCGCAGGGCCTCTTCGGGATTGGCGAGGGTGGCGCGCGGCGCCTCCTCGCGCGGCCAGACGTCGCCGGGCTCGGTCCGCAGGGCCGGGAGCACCTCGGCCGTGCCGCGATTCTGGATGCGCTGAACCGTCAGGCTGTCCGTGGGCATGGCGGGGCGCATGCCGCCCCAGCTCGGCCCATAGCTCTGGGACATCCAGCCCGTCGTCGAGGCGAAGCCCGACTCGAACCGCGCGCAGCCGGACAAGGCCATGCCGAGACCCAGCAAGAGCACCGCTTTCGGTCCCGAACTCATCAACCGCATCATCAAACTCCCGAAACCCCGTCGCAATGCAACATGCGCTCAGGTGCCCACAGTCTCAAGGTCTCGCCCCGGGACCCTTCGTCGAATCCATCGCTGCGGCAGCCTCGCGCTCCGAGACGTGATGTAGGCCGGCAATCCAATAATCCCAGCCCGTCACAAGCGTGAGACCCGCTGCAGTCCAGAGCATGATTTCCCCGATCAGCGAGACCGGCAGGAATCCGAGGCCCACGACCTGCGCGCCACTGTCGCCGGCAATGAGCGTGCCGAGCGCGCCCATCTGAAAACCGGTCTTCCACTTGGCGAGCGACGTCACGGGAAGGCCGACATTCAACCCGGCCAGATATTCGCGCAGGCCCGAGACCAGGATCTCACGCAGCATGATCACGATCGCCGGCAGCAGTGACCAGTTGGGCAGGCGCCCGAAGCCGGCCAGCAGCATCAGCGCCGCGCCGACCAGCAGCTTATCGGCGATCGGGTCCAGCATGCGACCGAAATCGGAGACGATCTTGCGGTTCCGCGCGATCTTGCCGTCGAAATAATCGGTGATGCCGGCCGCGCCGAAGACGACGCATGCGGCGAAGTCCGCCCAGGGCGCGCTGATCGCGACGCAAAGGACCAGAAGGGGGATCGCCAGGATCCGCGAGATGGTCAGGAGGTTTGGAAGGTCGGTCGGCACGGCCCCTATGTAGCTTGCCCTGAGCCAGGGTGGAAATGCTGGTGAATCCGGCGGGCCAGGGCGGGGCCGACGCCGGGGCATTGGGCGAGGTCCTGCTCGCCCGCATTGCGCACGCCGCGCGCCGATCCGAAGTGATTCAGCAGCTCGCGCTTCACCTTGGGGCCGACGCCGGGGACGTCGTCGAGCTCCGAACGGGTGAGCGCCTTGGCCCGGCCGGCGCGGTGGGTGTTGATGGCGAAGCGGTGCGCCTCGTCGCGAAGTCGTTGCAAATAGTAGAGAACCGGGTCGCGCGGGGGCAGCTGGAAGGCCTCGCGGCCGGCCATGTGGAACCATTCGCGCCCGGCATCGCGGTCCACGCCCTTGGCGATGCCGACCAGCGGGACGTCGTCCAGGCCGAGGCCGGCCATGATCTCGCGCGCCGAGGAAAGCTGGCCGATGCCGCCGTCGATCACCACCAGGTCGGGCCAGCCGGGCTCGGCGCGGGCGGGGTCTTCCTTCAGGGCGCGGCCGAATCGGCGCTCCAACACCTCGCGCATCATCGCGAAGTCGTCGCCCGGCGTGAGCTGCGACTTGATGCTGAACTTGCGATAGGCGCCCTTGTTGAAGCCGTTCGGCCCGCCGACGATCATCGCGCCATAGGCGTTGGTGCCCATGATGTGGCTGTTGTCATAGACCTCGATGCGCTCCGGGCGCTCCGGCAGGTCGAAGAGCTTCTGCACCCCGTCCAGCAGCTGTCCCTGGGCGGTGGATTCGGCGAGCCGCCGTTCCAGCGCCTCGCGGGCATTGGTCTCGGCATGCTGGACGACGTCGCGCTTGTCGCCGCGCTGGGGGCGATGGAGTTCCACCTTGCGGCCGGCCTTCAGGGCCAGGGCCTCGGCGATCAGCGGCGCCTCCTCGACCTCGTGGCTGAGCAGGACCAGGGGCGGAGGCGGCAGGTCGTCGTAGAGCTGGGCGAGGAAGCTGCCCATCACCTCCTCGGGGGTGATGTCGGTGCGGGCATGGGTGAGGAAGTAGGGCCGGTTGCCGTTGTTGCGGCCGCCACGGAAGAAGAAGACCTGCACGCAGGACTGCCCGGCCGCCATGTGCAGCGCCACCACGTCGGCATCGCCCACGCCGTCCATGTTGATGCGGCTGTTGCCCTGGATCTGGGTGAGGCCGCGGATGCGGTCGCGCAGCGAGGCCGCGCGCTCGAATTCCAGGGCCTCGGCCGCCTGTTCCATCTCGGCGGCCAGGCGCTTCTGGATGGTCGGCACCTCGCCGGCGAGGAACTGCTTCGCCTCGGTGACCAGCGCGCCGTATTCCTCCCTGGAGACACGTTCGACGCAGGGCGCCGAGCAGCGCTTGATCTGGAAAAGCAGGCAGGGCCGGTCGCGCGTCTCGAAGACCGTGTCGCGGCAGGTGCGCAGCAGGAAGACCCGCTGCAGGGCCGTGATGGTCTGGTTCACCGCCCAGACGCTGGCGAAGGGGCCGTAATAGGCCGCGCCCTTGCGGCGCTCGCCCCGGTGCTTGGCGATCTGCGGGAAGGGGTGGTCGTCGCTGACCAGCAGCCAGGGATACGACTTGTCGTCGCGCAGGACGATGTTGTAGCGCGGCCGCAGCTTCTTGATGAGGTTGGCTTCGAGCAGCAGCGCCTCGACCTCGGAGGAGGTGGTGATGACCTCCAGGCGGCGGGTCTCGAACACCATGCGGCGCAGTCGCTCGGGCAGGCGCGCGGTCTGGGTGTAGCTGGTGACGCGCTTGCGCAGCGCCCGCGCCTTGCCGACGTAGAGCGCGTCGCCCTTGCCATCGAGCATGCGGTAGACGCCGGGCGACAGCGGCAGCGACGGGAGCGCCGCCTCGATCACGGCCAGGCCGTTCGTTTCCGTCTTGGGCTCGGAGCGGTCGTCAGGGCCTTCCATGCGCGATGGCATATCGGTCGGGGGTGGTTCGCTCAAGGCTTGGAACTATCCCCGATCCCTGTGGATAAAGCTGTGGGAGACAAGGTGCCCATGGCGGCAACCTCGGCCTTTATCCTGGGGTTAGGTCGATATGCCTGAATCGAAAGCATTTTTCTAACAGGCTGGTTTAATTGGATTTCTTCGTTTCACCTCTTTGCTCAGAGGTTGGAATGTGGAGAATCTGTTGCAGAATCAAGGCTTCCCGTACTCGCTTCCGGAGCGGTGGATGAATCTGAGCCGCGACAAGCGAGTTTGCTTGACTCTGCCTTCCAGGCCGGGGGTGGTGCCGGAAAACGGCCCTTGTCAAAAAATGGTAGCTTTAGCGTCCCGCAACCTGAATGCCGCCCCGCAGGATCGTCATGGATGGTCCGGTTTCCGCTCGGGAGGCCCGTTTTTCCCCAACGGTGATTCTATCCCCGATCTTTGTGGGTAAGGCTGTGGGACACAGCGCCGGAGGCAGCGGAACGCCACGGATGAACTGGCATTTAATCGATGTGCTGAAATACCGGGCACCGCTGCAACGCGATGATCCGGACGGGATAAGAGCGCGGAACAGAAAGGGATCATCCGAAATCGGGCGCGGATGATCCAGACAAATCCAGGTCAGCCCCCGGAATTTGTCAGGGCTGGGCCGGGCGCGACTCCTCCTGCCCGTGGCTTGACGTGCCGCGGCCCCCAGAGTCCCGCGCTGGCGCGATGGCAGCGACGTCGGTCGGCCCCGCCAGCCATGCGCTTGGCGCGGTCGGTCGGGAAAACCAGCGATCTATCCCCCGTTTCTGTGGGTAAGCTTGTGGGGCATGCCGCCCCAGGCGCCGCAATGCGGCCTCAGCCCTGGGTTTGAATCGATCTGCCGGATATGCGGGCAGCCGAGCCCATGCATGATCCCGGCGCCGCGCCGACACGGCATCGATCCCGACGGAAGTGCCAGGACCGGCGCGATCACGCGTGGATCAGGGATTTTGCCAAGGCGCTTTCCTGCGCAACGACCTATGCGGAAGCATTTGGCAGCACGAGAAAAACTGTCCCCGAAGCCTGTGGATAACCCTGTGGGCATGGTGGTGACAGCCGGTGTAAAGCGGCGGTTACACTGCGCTTTCCAGAGACTGAGCGATTTTCGGGCAATGGTTTAAGCCATTGATCTTGCCCGAATAAAAAATCACGCCGCGGCGGCGGGACTCGGCGGGGTCGGCGAAAAATCCCGACGAATCAAGGATCACCGCGACCGAAGGCTGCGGTGGATAAAATCCAGGACTGGTGAATCCGCGCTTGACTCGGTCTGAGCCGCGGGCCGCGGAAGGCTACTCGCGGCTCCGCTCGATCGTCACGCCAACCGTTTCGGTATCCGCGAAGGCGTCGGGCTTCTCGATCGAGACCCGCGCCGTCCGGACCCGGGGATCCTCCATGGCGGCGGCGGCGATGGTCTCGGCCAGGGTCTCCACCAGCAGCACATGCCCGCGCGCCACGGCCTCGCGGGCGGCGTGGACGACACGCTCGTAGTTCACGACGCGGCCGAGGTCGTCGGGGCCGATGCCCACCTCCGCGCTCTCATCCACCACCGCGAGGTCGATATGCACCCGGATGCGCTGCGGCCCGAGCTTCTCATGCGCATAGACGCCCAGGCGCGCCTGCAACTCCAGCCCGCGGACGAAAACCTGCCGGAGCTTGAGAATGCCGTTCGAGGGCAGGGGAAGGGGCGGGGTCACGCCGTTCATGTCAGGTTCCGATGCACAGCAGCGCGTGTTGCGGCGCAACATAGTCCGCGCCGGTCATTCCGCCATCCCCCCGGCGCCGCCGCCGGGCGCCCATTGCAGATGCTGGCCCCCGTCGAGGGTGAGGATCTGCCCGGTGATCGAGGGCAACGCCACCAGCGCCACCACGGCCGCGCCGATCTCCGCCGGGGTGGTGCCGCGCTGAAGCGGGACCGAGGCGCATTGGCGCTCGAACTGGGCTGCCGTCTGGCGGGGGCTGGGCAGGGTCGGGCCGGGGCCAATGCCGTTCACGCGGATGCGGGGCGCCAAAGCGAGGGCCATCTGCTGGGTCAGGGCCCAGAGCCCGGCCTTGGAGACGGTATAGGTCACGAAATGCGGCGTCAGCGAGAGCACGCGCTGGTCCAGCATGTTGATCACCACGCCCTCGGCCGGCGCTTGCAGGGCGCGGGCGAAGTCCTGGATGAGGACGAAGGGTGCGCGGAGATTGGGCTCCAGATGCGCGTCCCAGCCCTCGCGGGTGGCGTCGTCCCATTCGTCGCGCTCGAAGGCGCTGGCATTGTTCACCAGCACGCCAACGGGACCGAGCTCGGCGCGCACGCGGGGCAGCAGCGCGGCGACCTCGGCCTCGCGCATGAGGTCGGCCTGGAAGATGGCGCAGCGCCGGCCCAGGCGCGCGATCTCGCCGGCCAGCGCCCCGGCCTCCTCGACCGAGCTGTTGTAATGGAGGGCCAGGTCGAAGCCCGCCTCGGCCAGAGCGAGGGCGATGGCACGGCCCAGCCGCTTCGCGCCCCCGGTGACGAGGGCGACGCGCGGAATGTCTTCGCGGATGGGGAGGAGGCTCACCTCGCCTTCCTGCGGTCTCAGGCGGCGTTCGGCAAGAGCATCGCCGTGTAGCCGCCGCGCGCGACGCCGGCCAGCGCCTCGGCCACGCGGGGATCGGTGAGGGCGGCGAGCTCGCCGGCGTAGTCGTAGCCTGGAGCGCTGCCGGGGAATCCGCCGGACGTCGCGGGATGGAAATAGAGCTCCGTCACGCCCTCGGGCAGGTGCGGCAGCACGCCGAGCAGCCGCTCGGCGGTGAAATGGCCCGACCAGGCGAGGCCGACCACGCGATCGGGCGCGACCATCCCCAGTCTCGCGGCGCGGCGGCGCAGCACGCGGCACCAGGGGCGGATCGCCCATTCGCCCGTGCCGGGGGCATCGGCCTCCACCGCGCGGACGAGGTGACCCGGCTCCCAGGGCAGGCGCAGGCAGGGCACCCCGGCCGCGGCGCGCATCAGGGCGGCGGCGATGTTCGGATGCAGGTGGTAGTGCTTGTGGGCGTTCACATGGTCGCAAACGAGGCCGGTCTCGCGGAAGCGCGCCACCTGGGCGGCAACCTCGGCCACCAGCTCGGCGCGGGCCGCGCGCGAGATCGCGAGCGTCAGCCCCATCCCGGCCATGTCGTCGCGGAAGCGGCCGTTCTTCTGGGTCAGCGCGGGGATGCGCGCGGCAGGGAGGGTGGGCACGCCATCCGTCAGCGTCAGGTGCAGCCCGACCGCGAGGTCCGGATTGGCGCGGGCCACCCGCACGCCTTCCTCGAAGCCGGCCTCGCCGGTCATGAGGCTGGCCGCGGTCAGCACGCCCTCGCGATGGGCGCGCTCGATGCCCTCATTGGTCTCGGCGGCGAGGCCGAGGTCGTCGGCATTGAGGATGAGGCGCCTCATCGCGCGTCCTCGACCATCTCGCCCTTAGGGCCGATGCGGTAGTTGCGGCCCCGCCAGGCGACCTTTCCCCGCGCCAGGGCGGTCAGCCAGAGGGCGAAGGAGAGCAGGTCGCGCGCCGGCAGCCAGGCCCAGCGCCGCCATCCGCCGGTCACGCCCAGCGAGGAATCGACGCCCGAGGCCAAAGCGAGGCGCGCCGCCAGCGCGATCGCCAGCGCGCCCAGCGTCCAGAAGCCCGGTGCGACGAGGAGCGCGAGCAGCGCCCAGGGCAGGGGATGGGTGAGGCCGAGGCCCAGAAATCCCGGAAAATTCAGCAGCCGCAGGGTCCGCGCCCAGCGCAGCTCATGCGCCCAGAGCGCGCCGAGCGTCGGCTCATGCATCACATGCACCGGGATGACCGGCGAAATTTCGACGCGCAGCCCAAGTCCGCGCACTGCCGCGCCCAGCGCATGGTCGTCGGCGAGCAGCGGCAGCAGGGGTTCGAAGCCGCCGATCCGCTCCAGGGTGTCGCGCCGCAGGGCCATGGTCGCGCCATAACAGCCCTGGGCCTTGCCGAGGCTTTCGCCCAAGGCGGCATTGGGCAGGAAGTGCCAGTCGATCCCCAGCGCGGCCAGGTGCGACCAGGGGCCCCCATCGGCCGCCTCGCCGCGATAGAGGCAGGTGACGAGGCCGGTGGCGGGATCGGCCAGGGGGGCGGTCACGGCCGTCAGCCATTCGGGCGGGCAGCGCATATCGGCATCGGCGACGACCAGCGCGCCGTGCTCGGCCCCGGCCGCCAGATGGACGAGCTGCGAGACTTTGCGATTGGCGCCCAGCACGGCGCCGCCGGCCAGGAAGCAGGAGGGGGTCGGGCTTGCCGCCATGGCCGCCTCGGCGACAGGCCGCGCCGCATCGGCGGGGTCGGCGGCGCCGAAGCGCACCTCCCAGGAGGCGGCGTGGGACTGCCCCAGCGTCGCGGCGAGGTTCGCGGCCAGGCCAGGCTCATCGCCGTGCAGCGGCTTGAGCACGCTGGCGGCCAAAGCCGGGCCCGCCGGGGCGGGGGTGGCGGCGAGGCGGCGCAGCGCGCGGCGCGCGGCGAAGGCCTGGCCGGCGCCGGCCAGCGCCAGAAGCATGGGAGGGATCGCGAACCAGGACACATGTGGGATATCGCGCAGGCCGGGGCGCTGCGGTAGTGTCCCGCGCGTGAAACGCTCCGCTTCCACCCTGCTTCTGGCTTTGGGCCTTGCTCTCTCGGCCTGCGCCGGACCGACCGCCACCGATCCGCGCGACCCCTGGGAAGCGACCAATCGCGAGATCTTCGACTTCAACCTGCGCCTCGACGATGCGGCCATCCGTCCCGTGGCCTCGGCCTATCACGATGGAGTTCCCGATGGCATGCGAACGGCCATCCGCAATTTCCTGAGCAATCTGAACGAGCCGGTGGTCTTCGCGAACAATGTCCTGCAGCTGCGTCTGCTGGATGCCGGCCACACCCTGATGCGCTTTTACATCAACACGGTCGGCGGCGGGCTCGGCTTCTTCGACATCGCCACGCCCAACGGGCTCACGCGGCGCTCGGGCGATTTCGGGCAGACGCTCTATAGCTGGGGCGTGCCGGACGGTCCCTTCCTCATGCTGCCGATCATGGGCCCCACGGTGATCCGCGACGCCATCGGGGACGGGATCGACGCGGCGGCCAATCCGATCGGGCTGCTGACCGGCTCCATCTTCGCCAGCGCCCCGGCCCATATCATCGGCGCGTCGCGCGGCGCGCTGAGCGGCATCGACCTGCGCGCCGAGAACATCGACACGCTGGACGCGCTGCGGGCCGACAGCCTCGATTTCTACGCCCGGCTGCGCAGCGTCACCCGCCAGCGCCGCGATGCCGAGCTCGGCCGCGTGGACACGCCCGAAGGCGCGACGATCGTGCCGCTGGACGATCCGGGCGCGGAGCCCCCATCCGGGGCGGCCATGCCGGGCACGGCGGCCGCAGTGCCCGCGGAGCTGCCGGGCATCCATGTCACGGCGCCGCCGACGGCACGGCGGGGCCGGGCGCGCGAGCGGACGCCCGATCCCGCCTGGGCGCGCAACATGCCGCCGGGCGCGCGCTTCTAGAGAAATTCCGATCAGGCTGCCGCGCCTGATCGGGCGAGGATGCCCGAGGCCAACAGGCCAGAGCTGTTGAAGCGAGCCCGTTCGACTCGGAAGAAGCTCCAGCGCCTCAGCGCAGCTGGAAGCGGATGGGCACCTCGATCCAGGATTCGATCCGCTGCCCATCGCGGCTTGACGGCTCGAAGGACCAGCGCCGGACGGCGGCGAGCGCGGCGCCGTCCAGGATGTCATGGCCGCTGGAGCGGTGCAGGCGCACCTCCCTGGTCTCGCCATCCGTGCCGACCAGGGCGCGGATGAGGGCGGTGCCGGTGATCCCGCGTTCGCGCGCGACGAGCGGATAGTCCGGCGGCGTGGGCGTTCGGCGGAAGCGCGGATTCGTGACGACAGGCGGGCCGGAGGGCACGACGGGCGCGGCGGGGGCGGGGGCCGCCGCGGGGGCGGTGGGCGCCGCATGGGATGGCGCGGGCGCGGCCCGCCGCTCGCGCGGAGGCTGCGGCGGACGAGGACGAGGAGCCGGCGGCAGAGGGGGCGCGACGGCCTCGGGGCGGATCGGCGGAGGTGGTTCAGGCGGGGGCGGTTCGACCGGTGGCGGGGGGGGCTCCGGCTCGGGAGGCGGCGGCTCGGATTCGGGCTCTGCCTCGGGGGCTGCGGCCGCGGCCTCGGGGGCCTGGGTCGCCACCGATTCCAGCGTGAGCTCGATCGCCATCGGTTCCTCCGCGCGTTGGGGCTCGCGCGAGGTGGCCGCCCAGGCCAGCAGCCCAAAGCCCGCCAGGTGCAGCGCCAGCGCGCCGGCCAGCGCCGCCGGATGGATCGCCGGGCCGGGGGCCGGGGCCGCCGTGACGGCCGGGCCGGCCGGAGAGGCGAGGGCCGCGTCGAACATCAGCGCGCCGGCTGTTCGGCGAGCAGCGCGACCCGCGAGAAGCCGGCGGCCGAGACCGCGCCCATCGCCGCCAGCACGTCGCCATAGGCGAGGCCGCGATCGGCGCGGACCTGCACCGTGCGGTCGGTACCGGCGGCGGCCAGCACGCGCATCCGCGCCGTCAGCGTGCCCGCCTCGATCGGCTCGTCGCGCAGGAAGGCGTTTCCTTCCCGGTCGAGGGTGAGGACGATGGGCTCGGTCGGCGGCGTGGCCGGCGCGGCGGCGGCGCTGGGCAGCTGCACCGGCACGGCGGAGAGCATGAGCGGCGCAGCGACCATGAAGACGATCAGCAGCACGAGCATCACGTCCACGAAAGGCGTCACGTTGATCTCCGAGAGGGGCAGGGCGCCCGCCTCGTCATCGCCTTGCGGCAATCCGGCCATCGCCATGGCTCAATCCCCCGCCATGGCGGGCGCGCGGCGGGCCTCGCTGAGCGCGTCGGCCAGGCGGGCGATGGCGGCCTGCCCGTCGCCGCGCAGCCGCGCGCCGGCCACGACGAAGCGGTTATAGGCCATCACCGCCGGGATCGCGGCGGCCAGGCCGATGGCGGTGGCGAGCAGTGCCTCGGCGATGCCCGGCGCCACCACGGCGAGGCTGGTGTTGTTCGAGCGCGCGATGGCCGTGAAGCTGTTCATGATGCCCCAGACCGTGCCGAAAAGGCCGATGAAGGGGCCGGAGGAACCGACCGTTGCCAGAAAGGGCAGGCCGGTTTCCAGCGGCCGCATCGCATCGCCGAGCGCGAGGCGCATGGTCTCGCGCAGGCGTTCCTTGCGGGTGAGGCGGTCCTCGTCCGGATCGAAGCGGAGCGCGGCGCCGGCCTGAAGCACCTGCCGCCCGAGGCCGGCTTCCAGTGCCCCGCCGTGCCCGGCGCGGCCGGCGGCGTCGAAGGCGGCCATGTCGCGCCGCAGCCGCCGCAGCCGGAAGGTCTTGTCCAGCAGGATGGCCCAGACGGCGAGGCTGGCGGCGGCCAGGGCCAGCATCACCGCCTTCACCACAATGTCGGCCTGGAGGAACAGGGCGACCAGCGAGAAGTCATGAGCTTCGTTCATGTTCGGATCTTCCTCAGAGCGCGCGCGACAGGCCGGCGAAGACCCCGCGCCGCAGGCCGTATTGCGGCGCGCCGACGCCGATGCCGGTGCCGTCGCGCAGCTGGTAGCTGCGGTCGAGGAGGTTCAGCACGTCCAGCCGCGCGGTCCATTTGCCGCCGCCGGCGAGGGTGAATTCCTGGCTCAGCCCCAGGTTCACGGTGACATAGGGCGTCACCACCTGGCTGTTGGCGAAGCCGCGCCGCATGCCGCTGCCATAGACCAGCGTGGAGGAGACGTTGCCGCCCTCCCACACCGTATAGGCGACGCCGGCCGAGCCGGTGATGAGTTGGTCGTGATCGGTGCGGACGAACTTCTTCTGCACCTGCGCCAGCTCGGCCTGGCTCCAGAAATACTGGTTGGAGACGAGCCCGCGACCCTCGGAGCGCGACAGGGTCAGGTTGCCATAGGCCAGCAGCGGTCCCTGCCGCCATTGCGCGGAGAGCTCCGTCCCGAAGACCCGGCCCTCGCGGTAGTTATAGGGCGAGAAGATATAGGCGCTGCCGAACTGCCCCAGGTCCTGCATATCGCGGACCGAGCGGTAGAAGGCCTCGCCGCCCAGCGTCAGATGCTCGCCGACGCGCTGGCGGATGCCGAGGTTGAAGTAATGCGCGCGCTCGGGGCGCGCCGGGCTGGCCTGGAGCACCTCGGGCGCCAGCGTTGTGCCGACATAGCGATACAGCGCGGGATTGGTGAGCAGCTCGGAGGGCGGCGGCGTGAAGTAGCGCGCATAGCCGGCCGAGATGGTCGTGGCCTCGCTCGGCCGCCAGACGAGGTTGGCGCGCGGGCTGAGCTGCGAGGCGTTCACCTGCTGGTTCATCACATCGAAGCGCGCGCCGACGTTGAGCGTGAGCTCGTCGGTCAGGCGCCATTCGTCCTGGGCATAGACGCCGTAGAGCTGGCCCTCGATCCGCCCGCGTTCCTGGATGGTATAGGGCGCGTCGAAGGTCAGGCCCGCCGCGTTCACCGGCAGCACCGTGCTGTTGGCGATGTTGCGCGTGACGTCCGTGGAGGCGAAGAAGCCGAAGCGCAGCGTATGCGCCGCGGCGACCCGCCAGGAGGCGTCGCCCTGCAGGCCGAGCGAGGTGTTGCGCTTGCGCGTCTCGGCCGCCGAGCCGGAGAGCACCATCTCACCCAGGGTATCCGGCACATAGCTCAGCGAGGTCTGGCGCAGGAAAGCCGAGACCTGCACGTCCAGCGTGTCGCGCGAATGCTGGAGCGCGAGCACGCCGAAACTGGAGCGTTGCCACTGCCGCGCGCGCAGGTTCGCGCTGTCATAGCTGTTCTGGCCGAAGGCGGTGAACTGGGCCGGCTGGCCGGGGACATTGGGCACCTGGAAGCGCGACTGGTTGGTGCCGCCGAGGAAGGCGAGGCGCGTGCGGTCGTCCAGCAGATAGGCCATGTTCACAACGCCACGGACCTGCTGCGTCTCGTTGTGGATCGAGTTGGGCGAGCTGGTCGGATTCTCGAAGCCGCGGTCGCTGCGCAGGTAGCTGCCGGTCACATAGTATTCGAAGGGTCCGACCGCGCCGCCATAGGCGAGGCTCGGCTGGATCTGGCCGAAGCTGCCGCCATAGAGGCTGGCGCTGCCGCCCGGATCCTGCGCACCGGAGCGCAGCGTGATGTCCACGATGCCCGCCGTCCGATAGCCGAACTGGGCCGGCAGCGCGCCGGTGATGAGCTCCACGGAGCGCATGCCGCGCGCGTCGAAGAGCTGGCCGAAGCCGCTGATGGCCTCGGGGATGATTACCCCGTTGATGCGGTATTGCAGGTTCCGGTGGTCGCCGCGGACGTGGAGGTCGCCCTGCGCCTCCTGCACCACGCCCGGCGCCTGGAGCAGCACCTGGTTGAGCGAGGCGCCGCCGCCCTGGGGCAGGCGCTCGATGGTCTCGCGGTCGATGCGGGTGACGCTGGCGCCCAGCGCCGGGGCGATACCGGTCCGCGCCTGCTCCAGCCGGGAGGACTGCACGACGATGGGATCGAGCTCATAGGTCGTGGGGGTGTCGGCCGCCTGGGCTGCGGCCAGGCTGGGGATCAGCGCGAACGGCAAGCCACGTACCAATATATGAACCACTCTTCACCTCTTCATCGGTAGAACTGTATACGTCTTCATAAAAATGAATAAATACAATAACTTAACCAATGAAAGCCGAGGTGGGGCCGGCACGCAAGCCGCAAAATCAAGGCATGAAAAAACCCGCCTGACCGGGCGGGTCAGGCGGGTTGATGGGGAGGCGTGAAAGCGGAGGGCTAGGCGGCCAGCAGGCGGGCCGTGCGCGTCTCCAGCTCCTGCATCACGCGCGGCACGCCGCCGTCGCGGATGAGGGCCGAGAACTCCGAGCGGCGCGAGGCGAGCTCGCTGATCGTGCCCGTCAGATAGACGTCCACGATTCGCGGCGGATTGTTGCCGCGCAGCAGGTAGGACAGCACCACCGGCTCGCCATCGGTGCGGTTCAGCCGCGTGCGGACCAGGGCGTCGCCATTGGGCAGGGTCTGGGTGCCGAGGGTGGTGAAGCTCTCGCCCGAATAGCCGTCGAAGCGCGCGGCATAGGTCGCGATGGACCAGCGCGTGAAGGCCTGGGACAGCGCCTGCTGCTGGTCCGGCGGCAGGCCGGCCCAGTTGGAGCCGGTCGCGATGCGCGTCATGGCCGCGAGGTCGAAGGCCTGGCCCATGACGGGCGTCAGGCGGTCATAGCGGCCGCGCGGGCCGAGGCTGCGGGCATTCCGCATGACCTCGAGCAGAGTCGCGTGGAAACGCTCGACCACATCGGCGGGCGCCGTCTGGGCGAAAGCGGGCGTCGCGAGGGCCAGGAGCCCGGGGGCGACGAGGAGGAGGCGTCGGGTCTGCATGCGCGACATATAAGGGCTTTCGTGATCTGGACCATGGCTCTTGCCTCGGCCACAAGACTGCCATGCGCCCCACGACGATCTTGATCACCGGTGCCACGGGTTTCCTGGGCGCTTCCCTCGTGCGGGCCGTGCTGGCGCAAGGCCATGCC
Organism: Roseococcus sp.; assembly: GCF_965227005.1. Taxonomy (NCBI): domain Bacteria; kingdom Pseudomonadati; phylum Pseudomonadota; class Alphaproteobacteria; order Acetobacterales; family Roseomonadaceae; genus Roseococcus; species Roseococcus sp. The sequence continues at coordinate 87,836 of NZ_CBDDFJ010000023.1, read as the reverse complement.
GTGCGCGCCCTCGTCCGGCCCAAGGCGCCGCGCGAGACCCTGGCGGGGCTCGATATCTCCTACGCCCTGGGCACCATCACGGACGGCACCAGCCTCCAATACGCCATGGCCGGGGTGGGCGGCGTGATCCATGCGGCGGCGGATTACCGGATCTTCGTGCCCGATCCGGTCCGCATGCGGGCGACCAATGTCGGCGGAACCGAGGCCGTGATGATGGCGGCGATGAAGGCGGGCGTGCCGCGCATCGTGCACGTCTCCTCGGTCGCGACGCTGAAGCCGCGCGCCGACGGCTCGCCCGCCACCGAGCGCGATGCGGCCACGCCCGACGAGGCCATCGGCCCCTACAAGGCCAGCAAGACCGAGTCCGAGCGGCTGGTGGAACTCCTGGTGCGCAACGAGGGGCTGCCGGCGGTGATCGTGAACCCCTCCACCCCCATCGGCCCCTATGACCGCCGCCCGACGCCCACCGGCCGCATCATCCTGGAAGCCGCGCGGGGAAAGATGCCGGCCTATGTCGAGACCGGGCTGAACCTCGTGCATGTGGCCGATTGCGCGGCGGGCTGCGTGGCCGCGCTGGACCATGGCGAGATCGGCGAGCGCCACATTCTCGGCGGCCAGGACGTGACGCTGGCGCAGATGCTGGAATTCATCGCCCTGGAGCGGGGCCATCGCCGGCCCTTCCGCATCCCGCGCGCGCCGCTCGTGCCGCTCGCCTATCTGTCGGAGATGATGGCGCTGGTGACGGGCAAGGAGCCCATGCTGACGCGCGACGGGCTGAAGATGTCCGGCCACCACATGTTCTTCTCCGCCGAGAAGGCGCGGCGCGTCCTCGGCTTCCAGTCCCGCCCCTGGCAGGAGGGCGTGATGGACGCCATCCACTGGTTCGAGGCGACGGGGATGCTGTGCCGGTGATCTGGATCGGGCTGGCGGCCTGCCTGGCCTGGGCCGTGCTGCTCTTCGGTCGCGGCTTTTTTTGGCTCGCGCGCGACGATGATTCCGATGCCGAAGGCCTGCCTGAACCAGCGATCTGGCCGGCCGTCTGCGCCATCGTCCCCGCGCGCGACGAGGCCGAGACCATCGCCGCCACGGTGCGCGGGCTGGTCATGCAGGACTATCCCGGCCCGCTGCGGATCGTGGTGGTGGACGACCGCAGCTCCGACGGCACGGGCGAGCTGGCGCGCGCCGCCGGCGACGGCCGGCTGACCGTGGTCACCGGCACGGGCAAGGTGGCCGGCTGGTCGGGCAAGCTCTACGCCCTGCAGCAGGGTCTGCGGGCGGTGGAGGCCGAGGCGCATGAATTCCTGCTCTTCACCGATGCCGACATCGCGCATGCGCCCGACAGCCTGCGCCGCCTCGTGGCCCGCGCGACCTCGGACGATCGCGACCTCGTCTCCCTGATGGCGCGGCTGCGCTGCGACAGCGCGGCCGAACGCTGGCTGATCCCGGCCTTCGTCTTCTTCTTCCAGATGCTCTACCCCTTCCGCTGGTCCAACGACCCGCGCGCAAGCACGGCGGCCGCTGCCGGCGGCTGCGTTCTGCTGCGGCGGACGGCCTTCGAGGCGCGCGGTGGACTGCTGCCCATCAAGGGGCGGATCATCGACGACTGCTCGCTGGCTGCCCTCGTGAAGCAGGGGGGCTCGCGCATCTGGATCGGCCTGACCGATCGCGTCCGCTCGCTGCGCGCCTATGACGATCTCGGCACCATCCGCGCCATGGTCGTTCGCACCGCCTATGCGCAGCTGCTCTATAATCCGCTGATTCTCCTGGGCATGGTGGCAGCGCTGAGCCTCGTCTATCTCGCCCCGCCCTTGCTCGCCGTCTTCGGCCAGGGCTGGGCGCGGGGGCTCGGGCTGCTCGCCTGGGGCGCCATGGCGCTGGCCTATGCGCCGATGCTGCGTCGCTTCGGGCTCTCGCCGTGGCGCGGGCTGGCGCTGCCGGCCATCGCCACCACCTATCTCGCCTTCACCCTCGCTTCCGCCCGCGCCGAATGGGCGGGCAAGGGCGGCCTCTGGAAGGGCGAGCCCCTGTCGCGCGAATGACACAGCCCAGATACAACTTGGCGCGGCCTTCCGGCACCGGGCCGAAATGGCCTATTCATTCCGGCTGGGGTTCCGATTTCTGAGCGGAAACAAGGGGTATGCCGCGTTGAACATCATGCCGATCCTGCCCGGGACCGCCGACCAGGCGATCCAGGGGGGCTCGTCCGGTCCGGACAATGCGACGCTGGAGCAGGCCATCGGCAGGACGGCCCGGCACCTGCTCGCGCAACAGCGCCCTGACGGCCATTGGGTCTTCGAGCTCGAGGCGGATTGCACCATCCCCGCCGAATACGTGATGCTCCACCACTTCTTCGGCCGCATCCAGCCGGAGAAGGAGGCGCGCATCGCGCGCTACCTGCGCCGCGTGCAGGCCGAGCAGCTCGGCAACTGCGCCGGCGGCTGGCCGCTTTTCCATGGCGGTCCGCTCGACATCTCCTGCTCGGTGAAGGCCTATTTCGCGCTCAAGATGATCGGCGATTCCGCCGACGCGCCGCATATGGTGACCGCCCGCAAGGCCATCCTGGCCGCCGGCGGCGCCGAGCGCAGCAACGTCTTCACCCGCTCGACGCTGGCGCTCTTCGGTGCGGTGCCCTGGCGCGCCGTGCCGATGATGCCGCCCGAGCTCATGCTGCTGCCGCGCTGGTTCCCTTTCCACGTGAGCAAGATCAGCTACTGGGCACGCACCGTGCTGATCCCGCTGACCGTGGTGATCGCGCGCCAGCCCAAGGCCCAGAATCCGACCGGCGCGGGGATCGAGGAGCTCTTCACGACGCCCCCGGAGCAGGTGAAGGAATGGGCCGGTGGCGCCCACCAGGCCGAGCCCTGGGCCTCGCTCTTCAAGGGCCTGGACGGCGCTTTGCACCGCGCCCGCACGCTCTTCCCGCGCACCCACCGCATGCGCGCCGAGGCCGCCTGCGAGCGCTTCGTCACCGAGCGCCTGAACGGCGCGGACGGGCTGGGCGCGATCTACCCGGCCATGGCGAACGCCATCATGATGTATTCCTGCATGGGCGTGGCGGAGGACGATCCCCGGCTGCTCACCGCCTGGTCCTCCATCGAGAAGCTGGTGCAGGAGCGCCCCGGCGGAGCCGGTCAGGAGCATCTCGACGAGACCTACGTCCAGCCCTGCCTCTCCCCCGTCTGGGACACCGCGCTGGTCAGCCACGCATTGCTCGAGGCCGGTGGCGAGGAACAGCACTCGGCCGTCGCGCGCGGCCTCGACTGGCTGACGACCAAGGAGATCACGGACGTCCGGGGCGACTGGTCCTGGCAGCGGCCGAACCTCAAGCCCGGCGGCTGGGCCTTCCAATACGAGAACGCCCATTACCCCGACGTGGACGACACCGCCGTGGTGGTGCTCGCCATGGACCGCTTCCGCAAGGAGGCCGGCAACGAAGCAGGCACCTATGACCCCGCCGTGAAGCGCGCCACCGACTGGACGGTCGGCATGCAGTCCAAGGGCGGCGGCTGGGGCGCCTTCGACGCCGACAACACCTTCCACTACCTCAACCACATCCCCTTCGCCGATCACGGCGCCCTGCTCGATCCGCCGACGGCCGACGTCTCGGGCCGCTGCCTCGCCATGCTGGCGCAGCTCGGGCGCGGCGACGAAGCGACGTCCAAGGCCGCCATCGAATACATGCTGCGCGAGCAGGAGGCCGATGGCTCCTGGTATGGCCGCTGGGGCGTGAACTACGTCTACGGCACCTGGTCGGCGCTGACGGCGTTGAACGCGGCGGGGCTTCCGCACGGCCATCAGGCCATGCGCCGCGCCGTCGCCTGGCTGGTCGAGAACCAGAACGAGGACGGCGGCTGGGGCGAGGATGGGATGAGCTACCCGAGCCGCGGCGGCACGCGCGCGGACAAGCGACAGGAGGCGCCGTCCTCGGCGAGCCAGACGGCCTGGGCGATCCTGGCGCTGATGGCGGCCGGCGAGGCGGATCATCCGGCCGTGCAGCTCGGGGCCGAATGGCTCACGCGCCACCAGAAGCCCGATGGCGACTGGCCCGAGGAGGACTATACGGGCACCGGTTTCCCGCGCGTCTTCTACCTGCGCTACCATGGCTATCGCCGCATCTTCCCGCTCTGGGCGCTGGCGCGGCTGCGCAACCTGCGCACCTCCAATACCCGGCGGGTCACCCACGGACTCTGACGTTGCGCGCGCATCGCCAGTCACGATCGGACTTTCATTGACCACCTACGATGTCCTGGTCATCGGCGCCGGCGCGGCCGGGCTGATGTGCGCCATCCGTGCCGGCCAGCGGGGCCGGCGCGTGCTGCTGATCGACCATGCCGAGGAGGCGGGGAAGAAGATCCTCATCTCCGGCGGCGGGCGCTGCAACTTCACCAATCGCGACGTTCGGCCCGAGCGATTCCTCTCGGCCAATCCGCATTTCGCGCGCTCGGCGCTCTCGCGCTACACGGCGCGGGACTTCCTCGCCCTGATCGAGAAGCACCGCATCGCCTGGCACGAGAAGACGCTGGGCCAGCTCTTCTGCGACGGCTCGGCCAAGCAGGTGGTGGCGATGCTGCTGGCCGAGGCGGAGGCGGCCGGGGTGGACGTCGCGCTCGACACCCGCGTCACCGACATCACGCGCGGCACGGCCTTCACCATCTCCACCGACCGCGGCGTGCTGGAGGCGGCTTCCGTGGTCCTGGCGACGGGGGGCATCTCCATCCCCAAGATGGGCGCGACGGGCTTCGCCTATGACATGGCCGAGCGCTTCGGGCTGAAGCTGGTCGAGCGCCGCCCGGCGCTGGTGCCGCTGGCCTTCGGCGGCGAGGAGCTCGAGCTGATGCAGCCGCTGGCCGGCGTCTCGCTCCCGGTGATCGCCAAGGCGGGCAAGGCGAGGTTCCCCGAGGCGATGCTCTTCACCCATCGCGGGCTGTCGGGCCCGGCGATCCTTCAGGCCAGTTCCTATTGGCGCGAGGGCGAGGCGCTCACGCTGGATCTGCTGCCCGGGCAGGACGCGGTCGCGCTGCTGCTGGCCGCCAAGCGCGCGCGGCCCAAGGCCGAGCCGCGCACGGTGCTCGGCGAGTTCCTGCCGGCGCGTCTCGCCCAGGCCCTGGCGGAACGGCACCTGCCCGGCATCCGGATGGCCGATCTGCAGGACCGCCCGGTGATCGCGCTGGCCAATCTGATCAAGGCCTGGACGCTCACCCCCGCCACCACCGAGGGCTATGCCAAGGCCGAGGTGACGCTGGGCGGCGTGGATACGGACGGGCTGTCGCAGCAGAACCTGATGGCGAAGGAGGTGCCCGGCCTCTTCGTGATCGGCGAGGCGGTCGACGTCACCGGCTGGCTTGGCGGCTACAATTTCCAGTGGGCCTGGGCGAGCGGATGGGCGGCGGGCGAAGCCGCCTGACTACAGGTGCGCGACGGTCAGCGCGCCGCTCCATTCCTTGTTGAGGTACTCCACCACCAGCCGCCGGTGGCAGCGATGCGCGGTCGCCTCGGAGCAGAGCAGGCAGGCGCCGTCGAGGAAGGACGGCTTCAGGGCCTTCTCGACCTTCCGCTCCTTCATCAGCGCGGAGAAATCGCGCGAGAAGACGTCCCAGTCGCCCTTATCCGTCTTGAAGAACTTCATCAGCTCTTCCGTCGGCGCCAGGATCGGCTCCGGCACGTAGTCCATGCCGTTGATGGTCTTCAGGAAATAGGCGAGGTCGTCCGCCTTGGCGAAGCCGGCGAGCTGCGAGGTGTTGTGCAGCCGCACGTCGATCACGCGCTTCACCTTCGCCGCCTTCAGGCGCGCGAAGAAGTTCTCTGCCGTCGTCTTCGTGAAGCCGATGGTGGCGACGGCGACCGTCATCCCGCGAGCTCTCGCGAGCGGGCGGTGGCGGCCTCGATGGCCTCTTCCATGATGGCGGGCCAGGCCTCGGGGCGCATGAGCACGGCCAGGGCGCGCTCCGTCGTACCCTTGGGGCTGGTCACGTTGACGCGCAGCGTGGCCGCATCCTCCGTGCTCGCGGCCAGCAGCGCGCCGGAGCCCGAGACCGTGGCGCGCGCCATCCGCCGCGCTAGGTCCGGCGGCAGCCCCTGCGAGATCGCGGCCTGCTCCATCACCTCGGCGAGCAGGAAGACATAGGCGGGGCCGCCGCCTGAAACGGCCGTCACCGGGTCGATCAGCGATTCCTGCTCCACCCAGGCCGACTCGCCCACCGCGGAGATCAGCGTGTCGCAAAGCTCGCGCTGGGCGGGCGTCACGCCCAGTCCGGCATAGGCGACGGTGAAGCCCAGCCGCACGGCGGCCGGCGTATTGGGCATGGCGCGGACCACATGCGGCACGCCGCCGAGCAGCGCCTGCAGGCCGCCCACCGTCTTGCCGGCCATGATCGAGAGGAAGACCGTCTCGGGATTCACCAGATGCGCCAAAGCGGGCAGGGCGTTCGGCGCCTCCTGCGGCTTGGTGGCGAGGATCACGGCGGCCGGCGTGAAGTCCCTGGGGATCTCGGCGAAGGAGGTGACGTGGCGGATGCGCCCGGCAAACCCGGCGACGGCGGCCGGATGCGGCTCGACCACGACGGTCTCGGGGGGCAGGCCCTGCTCCAGCCAGCCGGCGAGCATGGCGCCGCCCATCTTGCCGCAGCCGATGAGAAGAAGGGGAGGGAGGGACATGTGCGGCGCTTCCTGGTGGCTTTGCCCTAGTTTAGAGCGCCGCGCGGCGGATGCGAGAGGGCGTTTCTCCCTCCCGACCTTCAGGCCTCGCCCACGCAATCCAGCATCGCGGCCTCCAGCGCCTCGCCCGGCGCCTTGCCGCCCCAGAGGACGAATTGGAAGGCCGGGAAGAAGCGCTCGCTCTCGGTGATGGCGATATCGACCATGTCCTCCAGCGACTCCGCCGAGGCGCCGGGCGCGCCGCGCAGCAGCACGGCATGGCGGAAGACGGGCACGCCCTCGTCGGATTCCAGCCCGAAATGGCCGATCCACAGGCGCTCATTGGCCAGAGCCAGCAATTCGAAAAGCGGGGCGCGGCGCTGGTCGGGCACCTTCACATCGAAGGCGCAGGAGAAGTGCATGGCGCTGATCTCGGGCGCCCAGGAGAAGAAGAGGGTGTAGTTGCACCACTTGCCCGGTGCCTCCGCCGCCATCTCGCCGTCCGAGCGACGCTCGAAGGTCCACTCATTGGCGATGACGATCTGTTCCAGCACATCGAGCGGGTTGGTTGCGCGTTCGTCTTCAGCAACCTCTGCCAGCATTACGGACATGTGGCACTCCCCTATGGGCCCGGTTGGGTGCGCGAGCCCCGCCCCGGGCGGGCTGGACTCACGAGTGGCGAATGGATCGCCGGATGTCGCGTGTCGCCCCCTGGAACCTCCCCCAAGGCCCAGGGATTGGGGTGGATCATACGATCCAACACCACCTGTAGGCTAGGCGACCAAAATCCCGTGTCGCAAGTCCTTCAAATGCGAAGAAGCTGTGAATAACTGTGTCGCCGGCCCGATCAGTCAACGGGTAGGAAGATGAAGACCACGGCCATGACGAGGCAGCCCATCGCGGCGAAATAGGTCCAGCGCAGCTGTTCGCCCAGGAAGGTCACGCTGAAGACGGCGAAGACGCCGAGGGTGATGACCTCCTGCATGACCTTGAGCTGCTGGCCCGTGAAAGTGCCGTAGCCGATCCGATTGGCGGGGACGGCCAGGCAATACTCGAAAAAGGCGATTCCCCAGCTCACGAGGATGGCCACATACATGGGCCAGGACGGCGCCTTGAGATGCCCGTACCAGGCGAAGGTCATGACGATGTTGCTGCCGACCAGCAGCAGCGGAGTCATCCAGTAAACGTTCATGTCATCCCCAGGGCTATGGGTTCGGCGGGAGCGAGCTTTCGCGGCGGAGGCGGCAGGCGCTTCAGCAGCCAGAGCATGAGGCACATCGCGGGCAGCGCGGCCGCGGTGGTCAGCAGGAAGAAGTTGCGCCAGCCCATCGCCTCGGCCAGCTGCCCCGACCACCCGCCGAGAAAGCGCAGCGGCACGGCGGCCAGCGAGGAGAGCAGCGCATATTGCGTGGCGCTGAAGGCGCGGTTGGTCAGCGCGGTCAGATAGGTGACGAAGGCGGCATCCGCGAGGCCGTCCGTGAAGTTCTCGACGCCGACCTGGGCATAGAGCATCCCCATGTCGCGTCCGGTCGAATAGAGCGCGACGTACATCAGGTTGGACAGCATCTGCGCCAGCCCGGTGATGACCAGCGCGCGGCCCGTGCCGATGCGCGCGACGAACCAGCCTCCCGCCAGCACGCCGACCAGCGTCGCCACCAGCCCGAAGACGCTGCCCACTGCCGCGACCTCGCCGCGCGTGAAGCCGATTTCACGGTAGAAGGGCGCGGTCATGATGCCGGCCAGAGCCTCGCCGAGCTTGAAGAGGGCCACGAAAAGCAGGATCGCCAGCCAGTGGCGGCGCTTCATGAAATCGGCGAAGGGATCGATCACCGCGGTCCGCATGCGCCGGCCCCAGCCCATGGGCTCGGGCGGCGGCGCGGCGGGCTCGGGGGCGAGGAGTACGGCGACGAAGCCGACCGCCACCAGGGCCGCGCAATAGGCGAAGGCGCCCGACCAGCCGATGACGGCCACCAGCGCCAGCCCGCCGCCGCTGGCCGCGAGCAGGGCGAAGCGATAGCCCCAGACGTAGCAGGCGAAACCGTAACCCTGGGATTCCTCCTCCAGGATCTCGATGCGATAGGCATCCACCACGATGTCCTGGCTGGCCGCGAGGAAGGCTACCACCACCGCCACGCCGGCCGTCAGCGCGGCGGATTGCGTGGGGTCGGTGAGGCCGAGCGCCAGGATGGACAGGATGAGCGGCGGCTGGATGCTCGCGAGCCAGCCGCGCCGGCGGCCCAGCCGGGCCAGGATGGGTGGCCGGGCATGGTCGATCACCGGCGCCCAGAGGAATTTCAGCGAATAGGACAGCCCGATCAGCGCCGTGAAGCCGATCGCGGCCAGCGAGATATTGGCCTCGGAGAACCATTGCCGCAGCACGAAGCCGGTGAGCGGCAGGGGCACGCCCGCGGCAAAGCCGAGGGCGAGCATGACGAGGAAGCGGCGGTCGCGGAACAGCTTCGCAATCTGCATGGCCGAATGGCTATCAGCCCGCGCGCCGCGCCGCTACACGCTTGGGGTATGGAACCCGCCCGCTTCTTTCTGATCCGTCATGCGCTGGTGGAGGCGACCGCCCGCGCCACGCTCTACGGCAATATGGACGTGCCGCTGTGCGACCTGTCGTTGAAGGGCGAGGTGGCGCTCTACCGCTGGCTGGCGGCGCGCCTGCCGCGCCCGGCGCATTGGGTGACGAGCGCGCTGGTCCGCACCCAGGCGACGGCCAGGGCCATCTTCGCCGCCGGCTATCCCGACCGGGATCTGGCCATCGAGCCCGACCTCGCCGAGCAGTCGCTGGGCGAGTGGCAGGGCCTCACCCATGAGGTGGTGGTCGAGCTGTTGCGCCACCCCGCGCACCCCTTCTGGCCGCACGCCGCCGTCGAGCAGCCGCCCGGCGGGGAGAGCTTCGAGGATCTGCGCGCGCGCGTCGCCCCCGTCATGGACCGCTTGGCCGAGGCGCATCGCGGCGAGGACGTGGTGATCGTCGCCCATGGCGGCTCCATCCGCGCCGCCCTGGCGCATGCGCTGGCCCTGGACGGGCACCAGGCCCTGACCTTCTCGATCAAGAATCTCTCGCTGACCCGGCTGGAAAAGCACGGGTCGGACTGGCGCGTGGTGTCGGTCAACGAGGAGCCCTGGATCATGCCCGACGTCGAGTGAATCCGGCCTCGGGAGAGCCCTTGGCCCTTTTCCCTTCCTCCGCGGGGATAGCTGAGCTAGAATCACGTAATTGCTTAGGGTTATCGGGGGAAGCTCATGCGCCTTGTCATCCTGGCCGCGTTGGCGGCTCTTTCGGCCTGCGCGGGGGCGCCGACCGGAAACGCGCCGCAGGCGCTCGTCGACCGTTCCGCTCTCACCGTTCAGGAAATCCTGAGCGAGGAGAATGACCGGCTCGACGCCGCCAGCATGCTGCGCCGGGCGCGCGGCGCGCTGGTCTGCCCCCGCACCTTCAGCGCGGCCTTCTTCGCCGGCGGCGAGGGCGGCGATTGCGTGCTGGTCGGCCGCGACGCGGCGGGCTCCTGGTCCTCGCCGGCCTTCTACGCCACGGGCACGGGCAGCATCGGCTTCCAGGCCGGCATCCGCGACAGCCAGACCCTGCTGCTGCTCATGAGCGAGAAGGCCATGAACGCGGCCATCCAGAACCAGTTCCGCTTCGGCGCCGATGCCTCGCTGGCCATCGCCCATGTCGGCGGCACGGTGGAGGCGGCGACGACGACCAATCTCGGCGCCGACATCCTGGCCTTCTCCCGTTCGCGCGGGCTCTTCGCCGGGCTGGCGCTGGGCGGCACGGTGATGGATCCGCGCCCCGACTGGAACGCCGCCTATTACGGCCGCCCGGTCGAGCCGCGCGACATCGTGGTCAGCATGTCGGTCCACAATCCGGGCGCCGACCCGCTGCGCGCCGCGCTGATGCGCTTCGGCGGCGCGCCGACCGCCGCCGCCCCGGTGGCGGCTCCCGCCGAGGCCCAGCCGATCGCCTCCTCCCGCGCCGCCGCGCGCGGCAATGTCGGGCGCATGCCCCTGCCGCCGCCGCCGCCGCATCGGTGAGACCCGGCGCCGGGGACGCAATTCCCCGGCCCGCCGAGTTGGGCTAAAGCTGCGCTGTGCCGGACGTTCCGCCCTTCTGGAAGACCAAGACCCTCGACGCGATGACCAGCGCCGAGTGGGAGAGCCTGTGCGACGGCTGCGGACGCTGCTGCCTGCACAAGCTGCGCGAGGACGACACCGAGCGCCTGCACCACACCGAGGTCGCCTGCCGGCTGCTCGACACCGACACCGCCCGCTGCTCCGACTATGCCAACCGGCGCGCCCGCGTGCCCGATTGCATCCGTCTGACGGCCAAGCGGCTGAAGGACATCGACTGGCTGCCGCCCACCTGCGCCTATCGCCTCCTCGGCGAGGGGCGGGACCTGCCGTCCTGGCATCCGCTGCTCTCGGGCGATCCTGACAGCGTGGTCCGCGCCGGCGTCTCCGTGCGCGGCCGCGTGATCAACGAGCGCCAGGCCGGCGCGACCGAGGACCATATCGCCACCTGGCCAGGAAGTTGGCCCCGAAAGGCGGGCAAGCGCCCGGCCATCGGATCACTGCAAGGAAACGAGCCATGAAGAATGCCCTGTTCGGCGGCGTGAACGCCGCTGTCCTCACCGCCATGACGGCGGATTTCGCGCCCGACCTCGACCGGATGGCCAAGCACGCGAAGTGGCTGCTGGCCAATGGCTGCAACGGCCTGGGCATTCTCGGCACGACGGGCGAGGCGAACAGCTTCGGCCTGCATGAGCGCAAGCAGATCCTGGAAGGCCTCATCGCCCGCGGCGTGCCCGCCGGCGTGATGATGCCGGGCACGGGCTGCGCCAGCCTGACCGACACGGTCGAGCTCACGCTGCATGCCAAGGCGCAGGGCTGCCGCGGCGTGCTGCTGCTGCCGCCCTTCTACTACAAGGCCCCCTCGGATGACGGCCTCTTCGCCTATTTCTCGGAAGTGGCCACGCGCGTCGGCTCGGGCATCGCCCTGTACCTCTACAACTTCCCGCAGCAGTCCGCGGTGCCCTTCAGCCTCGACCTCATCGGCCGCCTGCTGAAGGCCTTCCCCGGTGTGTTCAAGGGCGTGAAGGACAGCTCGGGTGACTATGCGAACATGAAGGCGATGATCGACGCCTTCGCGGCGCAGGGCTTCGAGGTCTATTCCGGCTCGGACGAATTCCTCCAGAAGATCCTCGCCGAGGGCGGCGCGGGCTGCATCACGGCCGCGAGCAACGCTAATTCGCATTGGGGCGGCATCGTCTATGCCAAGCGCACGGGTCCCGAGGCCGATGCGGCCCAGGCGATGCTGGCCGCGACCCGCAAGGCCGCGACCGCCTTCCCGCTGATCGCCAATCTGCGCGAAGTGATCGCGCGCAGCACGGGCGATGACGGCTACCGCAACATCCGCCCGCCGCATTTGCCGCTCGACAAGGCGACGGCCGACAAGTGCTGGGCGACCTGGGTCGCGACGGGCGCGATCCCGTTGCCGGGCATGGCCGCCACCGCCCAGGCCGCGGAGTAACCGGCATGTCGGACTCCCTGCGCTGCCGCGCCCCCGCCGTCCCGGTTACGCTGATCGACGACGACAAGGTGCGCGTCATCCGCTGGGAGTTCGAACCCGGCGCCGAGACCGGCTTCCACCGCCACGGCTGGCTCTATGTCGTCGTGCCGATGATGGATGGCACGCTGCTGATCGAATATCCCGACGGCACGACCAGCACCTCGGAGCTGAAGGCCGGCGTGGCCTATCACCGCATCGCCGGCGCCGAGCACAATGTGATCAATGCGGGCCCGGCGACGCTGCACTTCGTCGAGACGGAAGTGAAGGCGTTTCCGGGCTAGAGCATCACTCGATCAGACGGAATCGTCTGGTCGGGTAAAGATGCTCGAAAAACAAAGAGCTAGAGATTTCGAAGTGAGCCCTTGCGAACGGAAAAGGCTCTAGCGGCCGGTCAGCCGAGGCGCAGGCCCCGGCGGCGGATGAAGTCGCCCCAGGTCTTGCTGTCGCTCTCGAACATCTGCCGGATGGAGGCGGGCGACCCCTCCATCGGGGCGAGGTGCATCTGCGCCAGGCGCTGCCGCACGGTGGGGTCGCGCAGGGCCACCTGGAGCGCGGCGTTCAGCCGCAGGGTCGGTTCCTCGGCCAGTCCGTCCGGGCCGACCAGCGCGTACCAGCCCGGCATGGTGGGCGCCCGCACGCCCTCCTCGGCCAGCGTCGGTACCTGGGGCAGTTCCGGCAGGCGCGCGTCGAGCAGCACGGCGAGCGGCACGATCGCGCCGTTCAGCACCTGCGGCAGCGCGGTTCCCACCACGGTCAGCATGGTGTCCGTCTCGCCGCTCATGAGGCTGGCGAGCGGGGAGACGGCGCTGTAGGGCACGTGGGTGAGGCGGATATCCGCCGCCTCGGCGACCATCTCCATCGCCAGATGCGTCGAATTGCCGTTGCCAGCGCTGGCGAAGGTGATCTCGCCCGGCCGCGCCCGCGTGCGCTCGAGGAACTGCGCCACCGTCCTGATGCCGCTCTTGTGGCTGGCGACCAGGATGAAGGGCGTGTTCACGACCGGGCCGATATAGCTGAAGTCGCGCGCCGGATCGTAGGGCAGGTTCGCATAGAGGTAGGGGTTGAAGGCGAGCATCGACACGCCCGCCAGCAGGACCGTGTAGCCGTCCGGCCGCTGCTGCTTCAGATAGGCGGCGGCGAGATTGCCATTGGCCCCCGCGCGATTCTCGATGACGACGGGCTGGCCGAGCTCGCGCGCCATCGGTTCCACCAGCAGGCGCGCGATCACGTCGGTCAGCGTGCCGGCGGCGAGCGGGACCACCATCCTTACCGGCTGGTTCGGAAAGCCGGTTCGCGCCTGTGCATGGGCCGTGACGGGGGCAGCGAAGGCGGTGCCGGCGATGAGCTGGCCCAGGTGACGCCTGTTCATGGGGATATCTCGCCTTCCGCTGGAACGTTGATATAATAAAAACAGACTGGACTGTTCGTAAAATACCGTCAACGCGGCCATCTCCTGATCGCCGCGGCTCCGAGGAGCCGGTTGAGGCCATGGAAGGACGGCACGTCATGAGCGGCCTGGCAGCGGCAGGGGCCACGGGCGGCAAGCAGGCGCTCCGCTCGACGCGGATGCGGCGGCGGCTGTGCGAGGCGGCGATCGCGGTGCTCTGCGAGGTCGGGTACGAGGCCCTCAGCACGGGCATGATCGCGGCGCGGGCCGGCGTCTCCCGCGGCGCGCAGACGCACCATTTCGCCACCAAGGCCGACATGATCGTCGGTGCCTTCGAACATCTGCTGGGAAGCTGGGAGGAGGCGCGGGTGGCGGCCTTCGGCGGCCCTGAGCTGAAGGACGTGTCCTTCGAGGTCTATCTCCGCTTCGTCTGGCGCGAGATCTTCAGCCAGCCCAGCTACGTGGCCGCGCTGGAACTCATGCTCGCCGCGCGGGTGGACCGGGAGCTCGGCGAAAGGCTGCGCGCATTGCTGGCCTCCCCGACAGGGGAGCGCAACCTGCGCTGGCGCCAGCTGCTGCGCTTCCCCGACGAGAAGAAGGAGGAGCAGTTCCAGTACATGACGCTCTGCCTGCTGCGCGGCATGGCGGTCCATTCCAGCTTCAATCGCAGTGACGCGATGAACGAGACGGTCCTCGAGGCCTGGATCGAACTGGCGAAGACGCTGATCGCCGCGGAGGCGACGGGGGGGAAGGCGTAACGCCCCTACCGCCCGAACCCCTCATACCCCCGCCGCAGCGCATCCCCGCGCCCATCCCGCGACACGTCCCACAGCGCATTGTCCACCGCGAGCCGCTGCCCGCCGTCCCGCTGGACGGGCCGAAGGTTCATCGCCGCGCGGCTGCGCGTGCCGACCCCGAAGAAGTCGAAGGGCACGCGGATATAGATGCCCTTGTCGAAGCTGCCCTCGCCGAAATCGCGGCGGTTCGCCGTGGTGAAGCTCGCGAAGCCGCCCACCTCGATGCCGCTGTCGAAGCGCCGCCCCATCTCGATCGTCCCGCCCCAGTCGCCGGCCAGGTAACGCCCCCCGCGCACCACCGTGTAGAGGTTCCACCAGGGCAGGTCGGCATAGACCGAGACATGCCCCGTCGCGACGGAATAGCCGAGCGTGCCGAGCCGCTGCCCGTAATCGCGCTGCGCCACGTAGTTCACGTCGAGGCCCACCGCCCAGCTGCGGTCGTGCGGCCGCCACAGCACCTCGGCGGAAATGCCGCCGAACATCGGCTCCAGCAACCCGCCCGAGACGCGCGCGAAGACGTCGGGTGCGGGGTTCCAGAGACGTTCCAGGTAAAGTGCGGGAAGGGTCGGCGTATGGGTGCGGGCGTATCGGGCGTAGTCGCTGCGGACATGGGGCAGGCGGCTGTCGCTCGGCAGCCCGCCATCGAGATTGCCCGCGATCGCCTGGGCCACGCTGCCCGCCAGCGCGACATTCCACCCCAGCTCCATCCGCGCCCCCGCCGTGACGCCGGCCTGCCAGCGCAGCGAGGTCCGCGCATCGCCCACCTGGAGGTTGAGCTGCGGCGCGATCCCCCAGGAGAAGCGCGGAGGGATGGTGCGGATGGCGCTCGCGCCCAGCGGCTCGGCGTAGGCGGGGAGAAGCTGCGTCGCGTGCAGGATCTCCTCCGCGCTGCCGCGCGCGCGGGCCAGGTTCTCGAAGGCCTCGCGCAGGGTGACGATCCGCGCGACCACCGCGCCGTCACGCTCCCAGCTGATGTGCAGGCGCTCCACCTCCGGCGGCAGGACCGGCTGGGCCGCGCGCACCACGCGGCCCGTCACCTGGGCCAGGGTACGGTAGCGCCCGCCCGAGACGTCGATGCGCGCCTCCTCGCCGCGCAGCTCGAAGGCGATGGGCAGGAAGCCCGCCTCGCGCAGCGCGGGGAACAGCCGGCGCGCGAGCAAGGCGTTGCGGCTGGCCTCGCCCTCCGCATCGTCGCGGCCGAGGCGCAGCGTGCCCTCGTAGCCGGCGGCGGCCTGCAGCACGCGCTCGCCCAGACCCGGGCGTGGCGGCGCGGGCGGCTCCAGGGTTTCGGCCACGGGATTGGGGCGCGGCAGCATGGGCGGCGGCGGGCGGCGCGGCAGGTCCGGCGGTTCGTCGGGATTGAGCCGCAGCGAGGCGCGCAGCAGCAGGTCGGTGCCGTGGACGAGGGAGAGCCCGACATCCACGTGCCGGTTGGGCTGCCAGTTGATCCCGGCATTGAAGCGGCTGGCGGCCTCGCCGCGCAGATTCGTGGTGCGGGCGGGATAGCCGCCACGCTCGTCGCGCAGCGCGTCGGCGGAATATTCGACCTTGGCGCGCAGCCCCTCGAGGGTGCCGAGCGGCGTCTCGATGGCCGGCACCGACCATTCCAGCCCCGCGAAGATTCCCGCCTGGCGTCCGCGAAAGAGGCTGTTGAGTGCCACCGTGCCGCCCTGGCCGACGTTGCGCGGGCGGTTGTCGAAATAGGAATAGCCGTAGCCCAGCGGGTTGCGCAGATCGCGCCCCGTGGCCAGCCGTCCCCAGCCCATGCCGAGCGTGGCGTCGATCGACCAGAAGCGCTTGGACGCGGCGATGTACTCGCCCTGGTAGAGGCCGGTGCCGATCACGTCCTGAAGCCCGATGGCCAGCGCGGGGCGCCAGGCATTCTCCTCCCAGACGCGCAGCTTGAGGTCGAAGGCGCGGTCGGTCGCGGTGCCGCGACCGGTGGTGCCGTTGAGGCGGTCGGTGATGCGGAAGGTCGTCTCCAGGAAGGGCAAAGCCTGGAAGTTCACGAACCAGAAATTGCGCTGCCGGCGGAAGGCGAGCCCGGCCTCGATGGTGCCGTCCGGCCGGAAGCGGGCATTGGGCATCTCGACGAGGCCGACGCGGCCGAAATCGGAACCCGTGCCGGGAACATCGTCGAGCGCGTGGGCCGGCGCCGCCAGCAGCGCGAAGGCAGCCAGCGACGCCAGAGGCCGTCTCAGTTTCCGGAACCTCGCGTGATGACGGCGAGCGCCGCCGCCGAGATCGCCAGCTGTCCCGCCACCTGCGTCATGTCGCGCAGGAAGCCCCAGCTCTCGAAGGGCGAGGGGTCGTTGGGCACGATCACGAGGCTACCCGGCGGCACCGGCGGCCCGCCCTGCTGCCAGGAGCCGAGGCCCGCCGGGGCGGAGGTCCCGTTGGGCAGCACGAGGAAGGCGCGGGCCTGGTCGGCGAAGCGCTGGGTGCCGCCCGCCGCGGTCACGTAGCGCGAGGCCCGCCAGCCGGTGACGAATTGCAGGCTGCCCGGATTCTGCACCGAGCCGACCACCGTCACCTCATTGGGCCGCTTGGGCATGACCACGAGGTCGCCCGGCTCCATCAGCACGTCGAGGTCCGGCCGTCCGGCCAGGACCACGGGATTGGCCTCCACCACCATGCGCCCGGCAGCGCGGGCCTCGCGCAGCGCGGCGGCCATCTCGCGCCCGGCGGCGACGGCGCCGGCGATATCGGTGCCTTGCCGCGTCCCGACCACGGCCTGCCCGGCGGCGACCTGCATGAGCCCCGTCTCCAGTTCGCGCGCTGTGCGCTGGAAGCCTTCCTGCTGGCGGTTGCGCACGCTCTCGCGCGTGAAGACGGCCCCATAGGGATAGGCCTGCGGCGTCAGCCCGCCCGCGCGCGCGATGAGCTCGGACAGCCGCTCGCCGCGCCGGATGTCGTAGATGCCCGGCCGCTGGAACTCGCCCACCAGCGAGACCGGCCCCGTGTCGCGATCGCCGAAGCCGCGGGGAATGCGGATGCCGTCGCGCGGCGAGAGCCGCACGGCAGAGAAGTTGCGGCTGCGCAGATCGAGAAGGGTACGGCTGAGGGGGATGGCGGAGGTCTGCTCCGTCGGCTCGCGGGCGAGCTCGATGGAGGAAAGATCCGACGAGAAAGCGTCTCAGGCTGTTCCGTCTTGATCCGTGAAGCTAGATTTACCCCAGAGAACGCGCAGTTCAGCGTCCCCGGCTGTTCCAACTTGCGTCCTGCCATTCCCACACGCTATGTGGGAATGGCGTGGGGAACAGAGCCCACAGACGGAGGGTGGTATGGCTGGACTGACGGCACTTGGCCTGAAATCGAAGCTTGCCGCGCTGGCGAAGGCCCCTCCTGCCAAAGCGGTGAAGATCGGGGCAGGGGGCGGGGTCTTCCTGCTGGTGAAGCCGGGGCAGGAGGCCGGAACAGGCGCTTGGGTTCTGCGCCTTTCAATGGCCGGCAAGCGTCGTGACATGGGGTTGGGTGCTTTCCCGCTGATAGGATTGGCCGAAGCCCGCTTGGCCGCCGAGGATGCCCGCCGAGCCGCTTACAATGGCGCCGACCCCATTGCCGCCCGCGCCGAGAGGAAGGCCGCTGCTCGGCCTAAGGTAGCTTCCACAACCTTTCAGGCTGCCGCCGAGGATCTGCATCGGGCTAAGTCGGCGGAGTGGAAAAATGTGAAACACAGCGCGGAGTGGCTTAGCTCCCTGGAAAGGAACGCCTTCGCCTTAATTGGCCGGAAGTCCGTAGCCCTCATCGACACCGATGACGTGTTGCGGGTGCTGCAGCCGATGTGGACCAAGAAGCCGGAGACGGCTTCGCGGGTGCGGGGGCGGATCGAGGCCGTGCTGGATTATGCCTCTGCCACGGGCCTACGTCCGCGTGGCCTCAATCCCGCTCTATGGCGCGGGCATCTGTCTGAAGTCCTTGGCAAGCCGACCAAGCTGAAGGCGCTGGCGCGGGTTGAGCAGGACCGAGGCGACAACCAGCCTGCCCTGCCCTGGCAGAGTCTGCCTGCCTTCGAAATTGAGCTGGGCAAGTGCACGGGCATAGCCGTGCCGCTACTGCGGTTCACGATCCTGACAGGCGCCCGCAACAGTGAGGCGCGGTGCATGACCTGGGGCGAGGTGAACGAGGCGGCGGGCTTGTGGGTAGTGCCGGGTGCCCGGATGAAGGCGGGCAAGGCGCACATCGTGCCTCTTACTCCCGCGGCGCTTGCGGTACTGGCCGAAATGAGGCCGCTGGCGGGCGGATCGGACAGTTTCGTTTTCCCCGGCCGCCGCAATGGGCAGCCGCAGTCTGACAGGGCCATGTCTGACCTTGTGTGGGACATGGCTCGCGGTGGGCTGCCCGAGGGCGAACTCCCGCGGTGGCGCGATGTCGAGGGCCGGGCGATCGTCCCGCACGGCTTCCGCGCGACCTTTAAGTCCTGGGCTCTGGCTCATGGTTGGGCCGATTACCTCAGCGAAAAGGCCCTCGCTCACAGCGACAAGGACAAGGTGCGAGCTGCCTACGCCCGCGATCCGCTAGTCGAGGAGCGCCGGCCGATGATGGAGGCTTGGGCGAGATGGTGCATGGGGCAGGCAGCAGCTTCAGCAGCCCTTCGAGCATGCTGATGGAGGCCGTCGCATAAGCTTGAGGCAGGTATGGTGCATTGGGGTCGAGGGCGGGGAATGAGGGCATGAGCGTGTCCTGATGCGGCAAGGCCGGCATCGCGGATGCTCCGTCCTGCAGCATGTTCGTTAGCACCGACTGACCCCCGCGGCCCTATCCTAAGTAAGGCCGGTTTGGATAGAGCGGATCAAGATCTGCCGCAGCTGAGTTAACCGTCCTTTTACCACCCCGCAGCGGCGCGGGACGGCAGTTCGACCTGGTCAGGTGCGGGACCGATAGACCGCCCTCCCTCCAAGGTGATGCGCCAGGCTCGCACGACCGATGAGCCCGCCGCGAACCCTTCCTCGGCCCAGCCAATGGACACGAGCTGCGACAAAGTGGCGATCCCCACGCCTCGCGGGAATCTTCCTATCGTCAGGAACTCGCTGGGTTTCATGCCCATGGCATGCAGTGCTTCGTAATTACGGCGAGAAGCCATTTTCATTACTTTGCATCCTTCGGGTGCGCCGCGACGCTTAGTTTTGAAAACCATACGATTAATTAGAAAAATTCGCGTCTGAATTTCACTTTCTTGCGCCGTCCCAGCGGCCTCAGGGCACGGGCTGCGGCAACCCTCACAATTTGGAGACCATCATGGACATGAAGATCGTCGGCCCCTGGGCCGTGCGCATGCTGCTGCTCGCCCTGGGCGGCTGGCTCACTCGGGCCGGAGTTGGCGATGCGGGCCTCTGGGGCAACGTCGCCGATACGCTGGCCGGGCCGCTGGTGGTGGCCGGCACCGCCATCTGGTCGTGGCGCGCGACACGGGTGCAGGTGGAGACGCCAGCCGAGCCGGAGGCGCAGGTGCGCGCGGCGGTGACGGCCGTGGCGAACGCTGTCCCGAGCGCGGACGAGATCGCGGCGAAGGTCACCGAGCAGATGCGGCTCAACGTGCCAGGGGCACGCCGATGAACCTCCCCCTACGCCTGGGCTCCAGGGGCCCCGACGTGGCCCGCGTGCAGTCCATCCTCGGCGAGACGGCGGACGGCATCTTCGGCGAGATCACGCTCGCGGGGGTGCGGACGTGGCAGCGGGCGAGGGGGCTCCAGCCCGATGGGGTCGTGGGCCCTGCGACGTGGGAGAGGATGCAAGGGGCGTCGACGCCGTCGTCGTCACAGACGAATGGCGGGGTTGTCCCCAACTTCTCCGCCGCCCTCATCGCCAAGGGCTTCCCGCGCTGCGTCGATCCTGCCGCATGGGCCACAGCCTTCACGGCTGCTGTCGGTCGCTTCCCCGCCTTCAAC
The DNA here is from genome assembly GCF_965227005.1 of Roseococcus sp. Taxonomy (NCBI): domain Bacteria; kingdom Pseudomonadati; phylum Pseudomonadota; class Alphaproteobacteria; order Acetobacterales; family Roseomonadaceae; genus Roseococcus; species Roseococcus sp. The sequence continues at coordinate 67,553 of NZ_CBDDFJ010000023.1, read as the reverse complement.
CGGACCGGCTGGGCCTGCATCCTGGCGAAGGCGAACACGGAGGCTGGCGGCCTCACGCGCTGGGACGAGAACCTGTTCTACACGACCGTCGAGCAGGTCACCCGCATGCACGGCTCACGCGCCGGCCTGCACCCCGAGAAGTTCCTGCGGAACCCGCGCGCCCTGGGCGATCAGGTCTATGCGAAGTGGGGCGGCTACGACGGTCGAGGGCTGGGCGTGATCCAGCTCACCGGCCTCCCCAACCACACCGCGTTTGCCAGCGACATGGGTATGAGCCTGGGCGAGGCGCGCGGGTACATGCAGACGATCCCCGGCGCGGCGATGACGGCGCCCTGGTATCTCCAGCACTACAAGGCGGTGGACGCGGCCAACCGGGGCGACATGCGCGCCGTGCTCGCTGTGGTGGCCGGCAAGACGGTGGCCGGGATGGATGGCATTTGGGCCTCGATCCACGGCGACCAGCAGATGGCGGACTTCGAGCGGTTTAAGGCGCTGCTGGTGGGCGTGAGAGGGAAATTGATCTGTGTGTAGGTGGATTTACTGAATTATTTTTTCTAATTATGATCTTATATGACTTAAATATACCGCTTTATCTTGGGTTCCCTCCTAGTGGATGTTCGAGAATGCCAGATCCTACTTCTAGGATGCTCGTCCCAGCGATCGCGCAGGTTCTTATGGAACTGCAGAATGTCGCTAACACGTTCATATACATAAATAATATGAGAGATGATCCAGCCCTCATTCAGAGGTTAGTATTGGACGGCCTAACGCAGATCGAGCGTATGCGAATGTCGCTTTGTCTGGAGCCGCCGTTCCGGGATGAATTTTAAGCCACGATCATGCCGATCCGAACTCGGAGCAATCCGCGCCGGGCCGTTTGGGCCACGCCGGCGTGCTTCCCGGCCCGGCCGGGCATGGAGCGAGCCAGCACCTGGCTGGACGCGGAAGCAGAGTTATCGGCGGGGCTTGCACTGGCTCGAGGTCGGTAGGCGCTCTGATCGCCCGTCGGGAGTTATTGAGCCGGTTTCGAGACCGGTCCGCGGCATAAAATGCAGATCGGCATGTCGGTCTATGCCTCCAGCGGTTCATCCAGCGTCCTCCCCACACGAGAACGCTTTCATCCCAGATTAACTTTCATGTGCTCCACTTTACCTCACAATCGCTTAGGCGGTTCCTGCCGACGTTGCCTCGGTAATTCTGACCCGTATGCGCGCGTTGCGTTAAGCACGCTTCGCCCCACCTAAAATGTGGTAGAAATATTTACATTTTGTTTTTCAATCCAAATTATTCTTGATAGAAGACTGAATTAACACAATTAATTTTCTGGCACGGAATATGCTCTTTGATTTTCGCCGCATACGCGGCTAACAGGGAGCTTGTAATGTTCAATATGAATGTATTTGGTGCGGCATCTGCTGCCGCGCTTTCTTTAGCGGTCATCTTCGGATCCGGGGCCGCCTCGGCTGCGCCCGTCACCATTACTGCGACGGCCCCGAGCTGGTCGAACGTTGCCGGTGGTAGCAACATCGATTTCGACACTGCAAGCGGTGGGAACAACACCGTCACACAGGTGTTCTGGGGTAACCCTACGACCAATGCCGGTCAAAGCGGCCTGGGCTTCGATCCGTCCAACCCGCCGTCCGCCACCGTTCAGACGGACACAACCTTCCTGCTCGGCACCCTGACTCACTACAACCGGCCGATTGCCGGCGGCAGTGCAGCTTCGTCCGCCCGTCTCAACCTCGCGACGGCCATCTCCGGTGCCACTCCCTCGTCGCAGACCTTCAGCTACCAGTTCCTGATCGACGAGACGCCAAATGCCTCGCCCTGCGCCTATCCCAGCTCGACGCCCTGCGCCGATCGGATCACCTTCAACAACCTCACGACCTCGTCGTCTTTCACGATCGGCGGCGTCCCGTACACAATCATGCTGCTGGGCTTCTCGAATGATGGCGGCTCGACTCTGAGGTCTGACTTCATCAGCCAAGAGGGCGGCAACAACAGCATCGGGCTTTACGCCCGAATCACAACGCCGACCCCTGTGCCTGAGCCAGCCACTCTCGCCCTGCTTGGAATGGGGCTGATTGGTTTCGCCGCTGCGCGCAAGCGCCGCCAAGCCTAAGCGATACAAGATCGTTCGCTGTCGGCACCGCGACGTCTAAATAGGCGCTTCGAGGGGGCCAAAAGCGAGCGCCACTTTCTCTCCAATCTACCCGGCCGGGGAGACCCGTGCCGGGCTTTTTGCGTTTCGGGGGCATCTGGTGCCCCCCCCACGCGGACGCAATCCTGGTTCGGTATCGGCGAAATGGGCGGCATTCGCCTTAATAGCGGGTTCTGATGTTTCCATCAGCGTCAGCATCAGTAACAATCGGGGGCACAAACTTTGTAACAAAGCGACGGAGTTCGTATTTGAAAATTTGAGAGGCACTCATGCCAATTGCAGCCAGATACAATATAACAAAATCTTGGCAGTTATATTTAAGAGTTCCTGTCCAATCTCCCCTTTTCGATGCCACAAATCCCACCATTTTTATGCATTCCCCTAATGTTTTGGGGGTTTCCATTTTCAACGTTTCAAGAGAACCATCTGTGCCAGTCCTGGCATTTGCATCGAATAAAACGCGATAGCCCACCTCCATTAAATCCACCTTCACTGAAGGCCCATTCCCCTCCAAATACAATTCCCAATGAGTCGCTTGAATATCATCATGGCGCACAATAGTTATTTTATTAACTATATTATTCATACTTTCTTTTCCTATTACCTGATCAGCCAGATCTGGCGTAGCTAAAACACTCCCAGTATGAAATTTTTGCATTTTATTTCCAGTCATATGCCGCACGATGACTTCAGGCATTTAATTTGTCTCCTTTATTATATTGGATCAAATGATCGAATTCGGCCGTTATGGTAATCGGGAAATCGGGCCAGCGCTTGGGGATTTTTGTCTTAGGGCGATGAAATCGGTGCAGGCGCGATAGAGTTACAACGTCCCTGTCGGCCAGCTTGCTGCGGATGGTGGCGCGAGGAGCGTGGGAGGCACATAGCGCCCCTCCTCCTCGCGAGGGCGGGCGTTTTTCGTTTATGCCACTATCAAATCGGTTTTAGAGTCGCTCCATGTGGACCTGCCGGCACTGTGGTCTCGAGGTGATGTTCCGAGCCGTCGACCCGCAGGTCGATGACGAGGGCTGCTTCTTCATCTGCCCTGGCTGCCACGGCCGCAACAAGCTGATCAACGTCGGGTGTCGCGGCCCGCGAGACCCCATCGAGCTGGTCCAGCCAGATCCGTAGATCCAACGCCCGTTCCCTCGCTGGAGTGGGCGTTTTCCGTTGTGGGGCGCACGGCGCGCGGAAAAACGGGGTGGCGCGCGCGGAATGGCAGCGGCGCGCATCAAGCGCCAAAGGGCGTGGTGTTTTTGCCCATTTTACCCAGCTCAACTAAAGCAGCGACGTTTGCGTTGCATTCCCATGAACCCGACCCCTCCCGTACTAAGCTGGGTGCGTCCCTGGCAATCCGTCGTCGCGTCCAAGCTCTCTGCTGCGCAGTGGTCGGCTCTGCGCTCCATTGCTGGGGACGCCCCGCCGCGAGGCATCGACCTTTCAGCCTTTCGTATCACGACTATCAATGCGCTGCTGCGCTGGGAATTGATTGAGCCGCGCAAGGGACTGCCAGCGGCCACGGCCCTGGGATTGGCAGTTCTCGCTGAGAAGGGGGCCAGGGGCAGTTAGGCCCGCGTCGGGCTTTTTGCGTTCCAGGGCCTGCTCAGCTTCATCGCCGCCTTCCGCCGCTCCGCCACTCGTTTCCAAGTCTCGCGCGCCGTTCTGGCGGTAGGAGGACGTCCGGCTTGGTCGCGGAGGCCCTGGGCGGCAAACAGCGCAGCGGCAAGCGACCAGTCCACGTTGGGATCGTTCAGCAGCTGGGCCCCCTCGCCATGATGGGTAGTCATCCACTCAGCCAAGCTTGAGCGCTCCCATGCCGCTCCGGCCTCACGCTCCAGCTCCTCTCGAAAACGATCCATGAAGTTTCGATTGGGCCGGGTCATCTGCTGATCTGAGACACCTGCCGCGGCATCCCTCCTGCATTGCCCACGTGCTGCAGGGGCCCATCGCTCAACAGCGTCCACCCCATGGCGCGCAACCAGCCTGCCATTAGCTTACCAGGCCGCCCGACCGGCCCACGAAGACGAGTAACGCGGTGTAAATGACCTCTTCCTCTTCAGTTCGGACAACGCAGGCGAACTCCATATTATCATCGCGCGGGCGATGCGTCTGGGCGAGCGCGGTCACGGTATCGATCGCATGATCTATGGCGGCCGCGGGGCTTGGCAGCTCCATCCCCCTGTCGTCATGGACGCCAGTGCCATCCTGGCTGTCAAAAAAGAAGTGGGGCATGGGGAGCGCCTTCTTCCTGCTGATTTGGACATCCCAACGCTGCGCCGTCGCGGCGGTTTCACCAAGGTTTCTGCTGCGCGCTTAGCGCCAGCAATTGGATTAGCCTCATTGCGGCCGGTCCACATAATCCGCTGATGGTCGGCTGATGGTCACGGTCATCTTTCCTCGCACGTCGCAAACCATGCACTGAAACGGATCATGGCTGCCTACGGCCTGAACCTCGCCATATCTTCGCCTGATGCCCTGATGCCCTGATGCCCTGATGCCCTGATGCCCTGATGCCCTGATGCCCTGATGCCCCGATTCCGCGATGATCGCGACGGTTAAAAATCATCTTGCTCCGATGACAATGCTCATCTAAATGCGCAACGAACAAAAAGAGAACAGACCGTAGGAGCAAGCCGATGGCCGCAGCCACCGTCAAGTCGCGCACCCGCCCCCTCGATGACGCGATGCGCCGGCTTCTGGATCTTGCCGCCCGCGCGGCTGCGCCTGGTCGAATGGCGCGAGAGGTCGGGATCATCATCACGGAATGGCGCGCGGTCGAAGAAGGTGCCGTGGTGCGGGAGCGCATCGCGGAGCTGCTGGAGCAGCTCGACACTGGCGTCATCGACGCCGAGGAGCAGGTGGCGGACGCGGACCGGGACCAGCCGGCCGCGATGACCCAGGCGAACGCGACGCTGGCGGCGATCACCGCGTGTCGAAATGCAGCTCGCGACGCGATGTCGGCATGAGCCGGTTCGCCTTCCTAGCCTTGCCCATCCTGCTGTTCGTCGCGTCGCCGGTACCTGCGCAGACGAGATGCCGGGTGGTGGATGGCGACACCATCCGCTGCGGCGACGAGCGGGTTAGGATCATGGGCTTGGACACGCCGGAGCTGTCGGCCCGCTGCCCGCGAGAGGAGCGCCTAGCGCGTGCCGCGACGGCCCGCATGTCGGATCTCATCGCGGGCGGCGTTACGCTGCAGCCGCACGGTCGGGATCGCTATCACCGGCTGCTGGCCGTGGTGCGGGATCGGCAGGGCAGGGACGTGGCGCAGGTCATGATCCGCGAGGGGCACGCGCGGCCATATGATGGGCGCGGCAGGCGGGAGGGGTGGTGCGGTTAGACGGCGAACTGGGCTTAGAAGATCACCTTCCGGGCCCCTCGATTTGAACCGCTCGCAGGATTCGCTTTCTTTCCCCGTCACCGAGGACGATCTGCCATTTGAGGAACCCCGACGAGTATCCTTCCTCGCAGGGGGCGAGTTCTGACACCAACGGGACGCGCTGCAGCTGGCTAAAGCCACCAGGGCTGCCGATCGACACCGCTATAGCGAGGTAGGTGCTTCGGCGGATGACGGATCCAGCAGGGGCGTGGCGGCTCTCGGTGCTGAATGCGCTGCTTATGTCCACTTCAATGCGGACGTGAGGGATGATCAGCCCCTTCCAGGAATCGTTCTCCTCGAACGTGAAGCCATGGAAGGGGTGCGCGCCCTCCAGAAAGATTGCGGTGCGGGGCTTGCCAGGCGCTACCAGGACCGCTTCTTCGTAATTGTCCCGGGGGAGCACCAGGCTAAGCCCCTGCGCGTGCCCGATCGTGCCAACGGTAAACTCGGAGAGATCGAAAATCATCCTAGCGTTCCCGTCCCTGAAGCGGCTGTACAAATATGCCCCAGAATAGCTCAGCCGCCCCCTCCTGGCTGAGCTTCGCATCTCGGCTGTCCTGGCGAAGCGCGCTCATTCCCATGGGCTTCCAGAAGAGCATCTGATCGTCGCTGCCGATGGACACGCTCTCATTGTAAGAGTTGTCCGCGCCAGAATCGCTGTTCGAGTAGCCAATGTCCCCTCCAAAATGCCGACCGCTCATAAAGACGGTGCATCGAGCAAGCGAGCGGCCGTCGCGATAGGCCACCGCCGTAAAGCGGTTCGCGTCTATTCGTCTGAAGGTGCCGTCTATGCCGCTGTTGCGGGTCGCGAGCTCCGCCAGGGTATGTTCGAAAAATCGGGCGATGTAGTCGAAGGTTTCGACCCTGAAGGCGTCCTTGTCGTGCTCGGTGAATTCCTTGGCTATCCGGAGATTGCTGGACCGGGGCGAGGTCCCCAGAATGATCGGCGATGTCTCCTGCCGCGGGCGCGGGGCGGCACTCTTCTCAACTAGCTTAGCCTTCCCGCTTTCAACCCTTTCAGCTGCACCCCGCACGGCACGGGCGACCTCCAGAAAAGCTTGGTCTCGGTCCGGCCATTGTGTGACCGGTTTCCCATCGGAGGGCGTTCCAAGGAGCTTGCCGAAGGGCGCGCCGTGCCACTCACAAGCGCGCAGAATGACGGGTATGACGATAGCCTCGCCGGCCTCGTGCCGTGCCAACGCGCGCGTCATCTCTATGTCGTAGCAATAGTTCGAGTCCAAGAAGTCCGCGCTGACCAGCAGCAAGATGATGTCGTCAGTTTCAACGTGATCGTTGATGGATTGCCCGAAGTCCTGTCCGGCCCCGATCCTGCGGTCGTGCCAGGTCGTAATCACACCCTGCCGCTTCAGCAGGGACAGCTGTTTTTCGAGCTGATCCCGCAACGCCTCATCAGCGTGCGAGTACGAAAAGAAGACGGACGCCATCCCAGCGATCTCCATTACGGTCTTTGGCACAATGGTCGGTCATCGGCGCACGATTCCCAAGCCCAACCCTTGGGGCCGCTCTGCTTGTTAAACGAGGCGCCATGCGGGCGTCCGGCAGATGTAGCGGGCATTCTAAGGCGTCTCAGACTGCGCCCATTGCAGCGCGCGGACTTGGTTTTCGTCGAGGATAATCTGCGAGCACCTGTGCCCGGCGAACGCGATAGCTTTGTGAGCTTGCGCTTCGAGTGCGGTGACCTCGGCCAGTACCCTGGCTGCATTGTGAGAAGGCATCTCGATGACGTAGGCCATCGAGGGTCGACCGCCGATCCGCCGTTCAAGGAGTGGTCGAATCACGCCGCACATCTCCAGAAGTCGCTCGGACGCGATGCTAATAAGTGTCATGCCTAGGAGCTCCCTGGATTTTGGTGAAGGACGCGAGATCGATGCTTGCGAGGCGCGGATTAGCGCCGAGATACGGCCAGCCTAGGGGAAAAGCTTCCGCATCGTTTCCGGGTCAAGATCGCCAGTAGCGGGCAACAGATTCGCCCGCTGGAACTCCTGCACCGAGGCGCGTGTCGCAGGCCCGAAATTGCTGTCCACTGTCCCTCGTTAGAGCCCTAGCGCAGCAAGCCGTCGTTGCACGGTTCCCATGTTTGGACCGGCGATTGCGGGCTGAACTTGTCGAACAAAATCAGCGCCGGAATTGGCCTCGCGCCATCGTGAAAGGACGATGTCAACATTGCCCACGATTCTCGCGACGGCAGCCTCACGGAATTCGGGCACCGTTCGCGACATCGCCCAACTTTGGTCATGTATTAACGAAGGAGCCCATACAAACTTGCCGTTAGCTGCGGCGAGGAAATTAGAAACTTCCAAGCCGGTCCTGATGGAGGTCGCGCACATGCCACCGGGAGAGATTACAATTAAATTGGCGAGGAAGCTAAGGCTGGCTTCTGACGAAATCCGAACTCCCGCCGGCACGAGTCTGTTTATAATGGCGGCTCTGACATCATCTTCCGGAAGGCGGCACGAGGAATCATTCTGAGAAATGCTAATGCGGACGCTGACTTCGCGAACACCGGCCAGCAGGTCGTTCTGCGAACCTAGATCTGGCTGCTGAGCTATGGATTGGCTAGCAAAGACGATCAAAAGCGCAAGCGATCTCATAGATGCGCCTCCTTGTCCTTGGAAGCGAAGGTGCGCCAGCGACACTCGACGGTCGAATCATTTGTGAGAATATTCTGCCTGTCCGGTGGCTTATACGTGCGCTTTCCTTAGCCTCACGCCGGGCCCCTCGCCATTGCCTGGGACGAAGATCACGCCGGCCGCTTCGAGGGTGTCCCCAGTGCGTGTCAGGGCTAAGAAGAGCATGGCCCCGGCTAAGATGGCCCTGTCTGGGCCGGAGGCGACGACGTGACCCGCGAAGAGCTGTATGCACTTGTCTGGTTTCAGCCCATGCGGACAGCTGCCAAGGGGCTCGGGATCTCGGACGTCGCGCTCGCGAAGCAATGCCGGTGCGCATCGCACGCCAACTGGCTCAATAGCCGGGCATCCGGCGCTCAGGGGGGGCGAGCTGGCGCTTCTTCCATCTGCCCAAGATCGTGAAGCGGATCGGGGAGGAACGGTACCGTGGCCCGCTGGGATCTGCGACGGACAGCGCTAGGCCTAGCTCGTATTGGCCGGTCGAGCGGCGGAATGCCGCAATAGCTGCGGGTGAGGAGCAAAGATTCCTTTGATGGAATCGAGCATCTGCGCACGCTTCCCTTCCCGATGAGGAACGTAACGATGCCCGAAGCTAGAGCCGCACATTCAAACGGCGTAGAGCAACTTGTCGAAAAGCTTTGGACCCCCGCCGAACTGGCGGATTTCCTCGGCTACAAGCTGAGCACGGTCATCCGCATGGCAAGCGGCGACCCGGACCGCCTCCCCCCGAGGGTGCGGGCCATGAACAAGCCGCGCTGGGTGCCGGAGGTCTGCCGGGGATGGGTGCTGGCGCAGAGTCGGCCCTACGAGCGGCCGCGTATGGGGCGGCCGAGGAAGTAGCGATATGAAAGCGGGCGACACCTTCCTCCTCACCCTGCCCGAGGTCCTGACGCGCCTGAGGTGCGGCCGCACATGGTTGATGGGCCACCTCAAGAACTACCCGACCTATGCCGGCGGCCCGACCCATATCCCCAGCCTCAGGGGCATGGCCGCCTCCGGTCCTGGCCGCGGTGCTCGCGCATGAGCTCGGCCACATTGCGGCTGGTCACTGCAAGTCGTCCCTGGCTTTCGTTATCCGGCACGGAGCGCGCTTCATCTTCCTCGCTGGGCTGATGCTCGGCGATCTGGAACTCGTGGCGCTAACGGGGATGTCCCTGGTCTTGGCAGAGATCGCGATCCGCCGGCATCTTAGCCGTCAGGAGCAGGAGGCGGACGAACGGGCCACCGCCTGTTTCGGAAGCGTCGCCCCGTTGCTGGCGATGCACGCCTGGGCCGGGCCCGCCGTTCCCTGGCGTGTGCATGCGCAGCAAATCCTCAACGGATACCCCAGGCGCCGGCCGTGGCTGGATGCGATGGCGGCGCGCGAGCTGCTGGACATGCATCGGGGTGCCAGTGGGCCGCTGAGGGCCTGCGGTTGCCGGGAAGTGGGGAGCGGGGAATGACCTCGCCGAACGAACCTGGAAACCACGCGCGCACCAGGGCGCGCGCGCGAGGTGGCAAGATTGAGATCGAAGTCTTGAAGGTGCGGCTCTCGGCCGGAAACCGCGCCAACGGTCTGGCTCTGGTGGACCTGCGGATCGGGCCGGTGGTCGCCACGTATGGCTATCAGCGCATGCGCAGGAAAGGGCGCTGGCAGGTCCATCTGCCGTTGGATCCAGACGGTGGCGAAGCCCTGCGTCTTCCCAAAGGGCTGGACGCGCAGGTTGTCCAGATGGTCCGCGACGCCGTGGAGGGGGACGAAGCCATGGCTGCAGGGATCAAGCGGCGTTGGGCGTGGTGACGTTTGGGCTATCGCGGAAGGTACTGCTTCCGGCCTGAGCTGGTGAAATAGTAGACGCCGCCCCTTGGACCGACGCAGGGGCTGCCGCGGCTGCAGGAGCCGCCACTGGCCAATGGGGCAGGGGCCACCGGAGCCGGTGTGGGTGCCAGTTGTCTCGCCTGAGGAGCCTGAACCTGCTGCCGGTCGTAACACTCGAGTCGTGCAGCTGGGTTAGCCAGCGAAGCGCAAGCGGAGAACTGGGCGTGAGCGGGGCTTAGGTTTGCCCATAGCCCGAGGGACGCCGCTAATAAGATATTCTTCATGGATGGCCTCCGCTCATTCGAGATTGGCGGCCATGATCACTGACGTCCAGGCGGTTAAGTCAGGTGCAGCCCAGCGCATGGGTTTTGGTGGTTTTGGGGGTTTTGGGGAAGGTGCAGAAACCCAGAGGACGCCTGCCGGCACCACCTGTGGTGCCTATTCTTTCCTGGTGGAGCGTACGACGCGTGCCGCTGCGTCTGTGCCGGCAGCACCGGGGGACGGACGGCCATCCAATGAGAGCGCCACCCCTTGCCATGCAAGCTTCTCCACTACGCGTATGTTCCTGCTTTGTGTGTGGATGGGAAGAGGGCACCCACCCAAGGTGATGGTTAGGAGGCCAGCGACTGCCAGCCAGGCAGCAGTTGGGGGTCCTGACCTGGGACTAGCAGGACCCCGTGCTCGGTAATGTAGCTGCCGTCCGGCCGGAAGATGTTCACCTCGCCGATGCCGAAGCGCTCCATGCGTATCTTGGACGGCCCGAAGAGCGGCACGTCATAGACGTCGACAGTCCCCTCGGGGATGTCGCATCGACCGATCAGCAGGGCCTCACCGCTCGCTTTGGAAAAGACCTTCATCAATGCGTCCAAGCGTCCCCCCGGGCGGTGCCGAGGCAACAGCCCGACATCTGATGTGGGGAAGAAAGTGGGGATTCTGTAGAATTTAGGAAATTATCAAATAAGAACAGAATGTAAATTCGGAAGGTGTCGTAGCCGAATTGCCGCAGGGGCTGGGTGAGGCGATTGGCGAAGAACTGCTCGACGGGCGAGAGCGGCTCCTCGGGAAGCAGGGACGGGGTGGGGGCGAGGCTGGTCGGCGGTGGGCTTGCTGCCTGGGCTGGGGGCGGGGGCAAAGCGGGGCCCGTGCTGCCGAGCGGGCGTCCGGCGCCGGCATCGAGCAGGCGCTGGAGGATCTCCTGCTGGGCGCTGGGCGGCAGGCTCTGCAAGGGCGCGCCGCCGGGCAAAGTCGAGGGCAGCGCGGGCGCAGACAATAAATTCGAGGGGAGGCCCTGTGGAAGGGCGATGGAGGAAAGGGCAAGTTGAGACAATGTAATGCCGAGGGCAATGGGGAGTCGCCACGATGATTTATGCGATGGCACTTATTATTTGTCCCATAGAAACATTGTATATTTGGCCGAAGTTCCGTCATGCTTGCAATCATGAGTGGCGGTTGCGCTTCCATTTCATGTAATTGCAGTCTCCGGCTGGATGCGATGCGGCGCCTCGGGCCGCGCGCGGTGGCGCTTGCGCTGATCGGGCGGGGCCACCTAGCCCGAGCGCTGATGTCGGCGCGGCTGCGAGACCGGGCGGTCCCGCCTGGCCTCGTCGCGGAAGCGCCCGCCATCGCCCCCAATCCCGGCCTGCCGGCGGCCCGGTTCCGCGCGATGGCGGGCGCCGACATCCGCCCCCTCTGGGAGGCCAATCGCTGGGCCGAGCTGCCCCGCCTCGCGCTGTCGGGCGAGGACAGGCGGATCCCCGCCTTCCTCGCCGCCTGGTTCGCGGCCAATCCGCCCTATCGCGGCCCGAACTGGGGCTGCGGCCAGGAGGCGGCGTTGCGGGCACTCCACCTCGCTCTGGCCGCGGCCCTGGCCGGCGGGCGGCCCGATGCCGGGGCGATGCGCCTGCTGGCCCGGCGCGTCGCGGCCAACCCCGCCTATGCCATGGCGCAGGACAACAACCACCCCATCTCGGAGGCCGCCGGCCTGCTGGTCTGCGGCCTCGCGACGGGGAAGGCGCGGATGGCGCGGCGGGGCGCGCGCCGGCTGGACGTGGCGGTGGCGCGCCTCGTCGCGCCCGATGGCAGCTTCGCCCAGCCCAGCCCGGCCTATCACCGCCTGCTGCTCGACGTCGTGGCGGTGGCGGAGTGGCTGCGGCGGCGCTGGTCCGGTCCGCCCGCCGCGCCGCTCACTCTGGAGCGGCTTTCGGCGGCGACGCTTTGGCTGCACCGCCTGGCCTGCCCGCGGACGGGCGCGCTGCCGCGCATCGGCCACCAGGACGGCTCCCATTTCGCCGATCTCTCCGGGGCCGGGCCGGACGATGCCCGCGCCAGCCTGGAGCGCGCCGCACGGCTCTTTTCGGGGGCCTCGGCCGGCTGGCCCGACGATCCCGGCTGCGCGGCGATGGGGCTGCCGGTTCCGGTCAACACACTCGCGCAAGCCGGCGACTGGGCCAGCCTCGGTTTCCTCGGACGCCGCAGCGGCCGCGCCCGGGCGATCCTGCGGACCGGCCCGCTGCGCTTCCGTCCCGGCCATGCGGACCTGCTGCATCTCGATCTCTGGACGGGTTCGGAAAACCTGCTGCGCGACGGCGGCACCGGCGCCTACAACCCGGCCGATCCGGGCTGGATCCCCTATTTCCAGGGGGCGGCGGCGCACAACACCATCGGCTTCGACGGCGAGGACCAGATGCCGCGCCTGGGCCCCTTCCTCTTCGCGCATTGGCCCGCGACGGGCGCGCTGCCCGATGGCGGCTGGTGGCGCGACCGCCGTGGCCGCACCCATGCGCGCGAGGTCTTCGCGACCCCCGATGGCTTTCGCGTCGAGGACCGGATCGGCGGCCCCTTCGCCGAGGCCGTGCTGCGCTGGCGGCTCCTGCCGGCGGAATGGGCGCTGACGGAGGACGGCGTGAGCGGCCCCGCGCGCCTCGTCGTCACCGCCGACGCTCCGCTCCGGCTGCGGCTCGTCGAGGGGCTCGAAAGCCTCGCCTATGGCGAGGCCTATCCGCTGCCGGTGCTCGAGGCGCGGGTCGATGCGCAGGCGCGCCGCCTGACCACGCTGATCCGGCTGACATGACGCTCGACGCGCTCCTGCGCGGGCTGTGGCGGCAGGCGTCGCGGCTCGCCTGGGTCGCGCTGCTTCTCTATGCCGGCGCGGCGATGGTCGTCTGGAACTGGCCGCGCGGCTATGTCGCCTCGGCCATCGTGGCGCCGGCCGAGACCACTGGCATCGCCACCTCCGCCTTGCTGACGCCCGCGCCCTTCCTGCAGCCCTCGCTGCTCGACCAGCGGCCGGGCGGGAATTTCGCGGTCTATCTCGCCGCGCTGCGCGCCCCCGAGGCCGCCCTGGCGCTGACGCGCGAGACCCGCCTGCCGGCCGAGCTGGAGGCTCGCCGCGCGGCGCTGCCGCTGGGGCCGCTGCGCCGGCTGCTGGGCCTGCGCATGGCGGTGGATGCTGATGACGTGCTGGACTTCCTGGAGCGGAACTTCGCCGCCACCCCCTCGCTCACCTCCGTCACCTGGACGCTGGAGCTGGTCCATCGCGACCGCGCGACCGCGCTCGACGTGCTGGAGCGCCTGCATGCCGTCGCCGAGACGCGTGTGCGCCAGACGCTGGCGGAACTCGCCGGGCGGCGCATCGTGGCGCTGGAGGCGCGGCTTCGGACCGAGCCCGATCTTTATCTCCGCAACACGCTCTACGAGCTGCTGGCGCAGCAGCAGCGCGCGGCCCTGGTGGTCGCGGCGGACGAGGCGGCGGCGGCGCGGCTGGTCTCGCCGCCGGTGGTGGAGATCCGGCCCTCGGTGCCGAACCGGCCCCTGCTGCTGATCCTGCTGGCCCTCGCGATCCCGGGCGCGGTGATCCTTGCCGCATCCTGCCGGCTGCTGCTGCAAGGGCGCGGGGAGGAGGGGTGGCCCGCGCCGGCGCGTCCGCGCATCGAACCCGTGCTGACGCGCCTGCCCGGCGACGGCGGATGCTGAGGGCCCTGCCGGCCTTGGGCGCGCTCGCCGGACTTGCCGCCGCGGCGATGCACTTTGCCGGCGCGCTCAAATCCACACCCGCCTTGGCCGCGCTGCCCTTCGACCTGACGGCGCTGGCGGCGCTCGGGCTGCTCGCGCTGCTGCCCTTGCTGATCGCGGGCGGCCGCTGGCACCTCGCGCCGGGGCTGGGACTGCCGCTCGCGGCCTGCGGGGCGCTCTGGGCCTGGTGGGGCCTGACCGCGACGTGGAGCCCCTGGAACGCCGGCGTGGCCGACCGCCTGCCGGAGATCCTGATCCTCGGCCCCGCGATGGTGATTGCCGGGCTGGTGGTGGGAGGCGAGCCCGCCGCGCGGCGCGTCTTTCTCGATGCGGTGATCCTGCTCGGGCTTTTCGTCGGCGGCTCGGTGGCCTGGGGGATCGCGACCGACGCCGTGGTGCTGGGCGGGCAGGTGGGCGCGGACCCGACGCGCGTGCGGGTGCAGTACCAGGTGGCCGGCCTGGCCATCGCCTGCGCGGCGGGGTTGGCGGCGCTGCGCGCGACGGGCGCGCGGGGCTGGCGGCGCCTGCTCTGGCTGGGGACCCTCGCCGCCCTGGGCGTCGCGGTGCTGCTGCCGGGCGGGCGCACGGCCTTCCTCGCCCTTGGGCTGACCGTCGCCCTGGCGCCGGCCCTGCGATGGGTCTTGCAGGGGTGCATGGGGCCGGCGCTGCTCTGGCTGGCCGCCGCTCCCCTTTGCGGCGGCGTGGTCCTGGCCGTGCTGCTGCTCGATCCCGAGCGGGCCGGGGAACTCGCGACGCTGGAACGGCTGACGCGCGACACGGGCGGCGTGGATTCCGCGCGCGACATTCTCTGGGCCGAGGCCTGGCGCTGGGGCGGATTCGCGGGGCTCGGGCCGGGCGGATTCCCGGTGGCGGCGGGCGTGGGCCAGGATCGCGGCCTGCATCCGCACAACCACGCGATCGAGGCGCTGGTCGAGGGCGGGGCGGTCGGGCTGGCGCTGTGGCTGGCGGCCTTCGGCGGCGGGGCGCTCTTCATGCTGTCGCGGCTGGGGCGGGTGGAGCCGGATCGCGCGGCGGCGATCCTGGCACTGACCCTTCCGCTCGCGATGACGGCCATGGTCTCGACGGATCTGGGCAACCGGATGGTGTGGTTCGCTTTGGGGCTTGGGCTGTCGCTGGGCGTGGAGGCGCGGCGTGTATGAGCGCTGGGGCAAGCGTACGCTGGATGTGACGCTGGCGGGGCTAATGCTGGCCCTGGCGGCGCCGGCCATGGCCGGGGTGGCGCTGCTGGTGCGCCTGCGCCTCGGCGCGCCCGTGCTGTTCCGCCAGGCGCGCGCGGGGCGCGGCGGCGCACCCTTCGCGGTGCTGAAGTTCCGCAGCATGCGCGAGGGGCCGGGCGAGGATGCGCAGCGCCTCACCCCGCTCGGCCGCGTCCTGCGCGCGACCGCGCTCGACGAGCTGCCGCAGCTCGTGAATGTGCTGCGCGGGGAGATGAGCCTGGTCGGCCCGCGCCCGCTGCTGCCGGACTATGCAGCGCATTACACGCCCCGCCAGGCGAGGCGGCTCGCGGTGCGGCCAGGCCTTGCCGGGCTGGCGCAATCCATGGGGCGCAACGGCGTGCCCTGGGAGGCGCGGCTGGAATGGGATGCGCGCTATGTCGAGCGCATCACCCTGCGCGGCGACCTGCGCATCCTGTGGCGCTGCGCTCGCGTGCTACTGCGTGGGGAGGGGGTGAGCGCGCCGGGCCATGCGACCATGGCGCGCTTCGACCGCCGCCCCGATTGATCAGTCGAGGACGGCGATGGCCTCGATCTCGATCAGCCATTCCGGCATGGCCAAAGCGGCGACACCGACCAGCGTGCTCGCCGGCGGCGTGCGGCCCGCGAAGAACTCGCCGCGCACCTTGCCGACGACGGCGCGCATGTTCGGATTGTAGTTCACGACATAGGTGGTGATCTTCACGACATCGGCGAAGCTGGCGCCGCCGGCGGCCAGCGCCTTGCCGAGATTGGTCATCACCTGCTTCGTCTGCGCTTCGAGATCGCCGGCGCCGACCAGTGCGCCGGTCTCGTCCATCGCGACCTGGCCGGCCGTGTAGATCGTGCGCGCGCCGGTGGCGACGGCGGCATGCGAGTAGGAGGGCGTCTTCATCAGCCCGGGGGCGGGCGGGTATTCGGTGGCGCTCATGGTTCGTTCTCCCTGGAGGTGGGACGATCCTGGACTACGGCTCCAGCTTCTTCCACAGCGGATCCTTGATCTTCGCGAGAAACGCATCGAAGCGCGCTAGCTGCTCTTCCGACACCTGCAGGGGCCGCGGCGTGCGCGGCGCGCTCTCCTCGCGCAGGATCGCCTGGACGACGGGGGCCGAGCCCAGCACCAGCCCCGGCTGGCGCCCGCCGCGCAGCTCCAGATAGACCTCGGCCAGCAGCTTCACGTCCAGCAGCGCGTTGTGGGTCGTGCGCTGCGAGAGGTCGACGCCGAAGCGCCGGCACAGCGCGTCCAGGCTGTTCTGCGCGCCCGGAAAGGCCAGGCGCGCCAGCACCAGCGAGTCCACCATCCGCGACGGATCCAGCGGCCTGCGCCCGCTGCGGACCAGCTCGGCATCGAGCTGCTTGAAGTCGAAGGGCGCGTTGTGCGCGACGATGGGGGAGTCCTCCAGGAACTCCAGCATCGCCTCCGCCACGTCGGCGAAGAGCGGCTTGCCGATGAGATCGGCGCGGGTGAAGCCGTGTACGCGCGCGGCCTCCGGCGGCACGTCGCGCTCGGGATCGATGAGCGTGTGGAAGACCTTGCCCGTGGGCATCAGGTTCACGATCTCGATGGCCGCGATCTCGAGGACGCGGTGTCCCTCGCTGGGCTCGAAGCCGGTGGTCTCGGTGTCGAGGACGATCTCACGCATGGCGCCGTGTTCCGCCCATCTGTGTTTGAACCAGGCGGCGCACGGCGGCCTCGGCATGGCGGCGCGAAAGCCCGGTGCGGATGATGACGTCGGCGCGCCGGCGCTTTTCGACATCGGGCATCTGCCGCGCCAGGATGGCGTCGAGGCGCTCCTCGGTCATGCCCTTGCGCCGCAGCACGCGCCGGCGCTGCACGGCGGCGGGGGCGGAGACGACGAGGATGCGGTCGAATTCGGAGAGGTCGGTCCGCGTCTCGAAGAGCAACGGGATGTCGAGCACGACGAGGCGCCTGCCGCGCCCGCGCTCGCGCCCGAGGAATCGGCGCTGCTCGTCGCGCACCAGGGGATGCATGATGGCCTCCAGCCGCTTGAGCGCCGCCGGATCGCCGAGGACGGCCCTGCGCAGCCTCTCGCGGACCACGCCGTCCTCGCCGGTCGTGCCCGGAAAGGCGCGCTCGATGGGGCGCACGGCGCGGCCGCCCTTGGCCTGGAGCGCATGCACGGCCGCATCGGCATCGAAGATCGGCACGCCGAGCCGGCGGAAGGCGCCCGAGGCCGTCGACTTGCCCATGCCGATGCTGCCGGTGAGGCCCCAGATCTTCACGAAGGGGCCTTCATCTGGCCGGGATATCCGCCGCCACGATCCGGCGCAGCTCCGCGTCCACCTGCGGCATCACGCCGAACCAGGCCTCGAAGCCCGGCCGCGCCTGGTGCAGCAGCATCCCCAGCCCGTCCGAGCCGCGCAGCCCGCGCGCCCGCGCGGCGGCCAGCAGCTTCGTCTCCAGCGGTACATAGACGGCGTCGGCCACCACGGCATGGGCGGGCAAGGGCGCGAGGTCGATCTCCAGCGGCGGCTGGCCGGCCATGCCGAGGCTGGTGGAATTGACCAGCAGCGCCGCGCCCTCCAGCGGGGGGCGGTCGCTCACCTCGATGGGCCCGCCGAGCGCGCGGGCCAGCTCCTCGGCGCGGGCGGTGGTGCGGTTGACCAGGGTGAGGCGCGGGCAACCGGCATCGAGCAGCGCGGCGGCGATGGCGCGCGCGGCACCCCCCGCGCCCAGCACCACGGCCGGACCGCTCGCGGCATCGTAGCCGTCCAGCGAGGCGAGGAAGCCAAAGCCGTCCGTGCAATCGCCCTCGATGCGACCGTCGCGGAAGACCAGCGTGTTCACCGCGCCGGCCCGCAGCGCGCGGGGCGACACGCTGTCGCAGACGGCGAAGGCCGCCTCCTTGTGCGGGATGGTGACGTTCATCCCGCGAAAGCCGCTCGCGGCCAGCCCGCGGATGGCGTGGGCAAAATCCTCCGGCCGGATGGGCAGGGGTACATAGGCGGCATCCAGCCCGTGCCGCGCGATCCAGGTGCCGTGCAGCAGCGGCGAGCGCGAATGCCCGACGGGCCAGCCGGTGACGCCGGCCAGCATGGCCTTTCCGGTGATCGTCATGCGGTCAGCGAGGGGACCAGGGTGGCCTGCATAGCGGCGCAGAGCGTCTCCGAGCCGTCCTCGAGGCGCATCCAGACCTCGGCGCGGGCCACGGTCAGCGTGCGGCCGGGCTTGAGCACCTCCGCGCGGGCAATGGCCATGACACCGCGCGCGGGGCGCAGAAAATTCACCTTGAGCTCGGCGGTCAGAACCTCCTGGCCGGGCGGCAGCAGGCTGAGCGCGGCATAGCCGCAGGCATTGTCGGCCAGGGTCGTCAGCACGCCGGCATGCAGATAGCCGTGCTGCTGGGTGAGCGTCTTGCGGAAGGGCGCCTCGATGACGCAGCGGCCCGGCCCGACCTCGGCGATCCGCGCCTCGATGACGCGCATGAGCCCCTGCAGGGCGAAGCTCGTCTCGATGCGCTCGCGCAGGCCGGGGGGCGCCATGTCAGAATCTCCAGCCGGTGTGGATGGCGACGATGCCGCCCGAGAGGTTGCGGTGCGACACCCGCTCCATCCCGGCTGCGCGCATCATGCCCGCCAGCGTCGCCTGGTCGGGGAACATGCGGATGCTCTCGGCGAGGTAGCGGTAGCTTTCGGCGTCCTGGGCGATACGCCCGCCGATGGCGGGCAGGGCCTTGAAGGACCAGGCGTCATAGAGCGGCGCGAGGGCGGCGATCTCCAGGCGCGAGAATTCCAGGCAATGGAAGCGCCCGCCGGGCTTGAGCACCCGGCGCACCTCGCGCAGCACGGCGTCCTTGTCGGTGCAGTTGCGCAGGCCGAAGGCCATGCTCACCTTCTCGACCGAGGCGTCGGGCAGGGGGATGTGCTCGGCGTTGTTGCACAGGAAGGACAGGCCGCGGGCGAGGCCGCGATCCAGCGCGCGCGACTGGCCGACCATCAGCATCTCGGCATTGATGTCCGAGCAGATGACGCGCCCGGCCCCGCGCTCCAGCGCCAGGAAGGAGATGTCGCCCGTGCCGCCGGCGAGGTCGAGCAGGGTGTCCGAAGGCCGGGGCGAGATGACGTTGAGGAAGATGCGCTTCCAGATCCGGTGGACGCCCAGGGACATCAGGTCGTTCATGATGTCGTAGCGCGGGGCCACGCTGTCGAAGACCTCGCGGACCAGCGAGGCCTTCTCGCCAGCGGCCACGGTACGGAAACCGAAATCGGCGGTGCGGTCGGCGTTGTCGCTCATTGGCTCAGCTATAGCGGCCCGGCGGGGAATCTGCCATGCCGGCCGGCGCATGAAATCGATGGGAAGAGGAGCGCGCCATCCCTGAGTTGCCCGAAGTCGAGACGGTCATGCGCGGTCTGGCCAAGGTGCTGGACGGGCAGGTGATCCGCCATGCCGAGACCCGCCGCGAGGGGCTGCGCTGGCCCTTCCCCGCCGGCCTCGTCCAGACCCTGACCGGCGCGCAAGTGGAGGGCTTCCGCCGGCGCGGCAAATACATGCTCATGCGCCTGGTGGAGCGGCCGAGCGTGCTCATCCATCTGGGCATGTCCGGGCGGATGGTGGCGCGCCACCGCGATGCGCCCTTCGTGCCCCGGATCGGCCCGCAGGGCGCGGCCAGCGACGCCCGCGGCCACAACCAGCCACCCGAGCTGCACGAGCACCTGATGCTGGAGACCGAGGGCGGCTGGCGCGTCGGCTTCGTGGACCCTCGCCGCTTCGGCAGCGTGGACCTGGTGCCGCGCGAGGCGGAGGACGGGCACCGCCTGCTCGCGGGCCTGGGGCCCGAGCCGCTGGAGGAGGGCTTCACGGTCGAGGTGCTGGAACGCGCTCTGGGCGGAAAGTTCACCCCGATCAAGGCGGCGCTGCTGGATCAGAAGATCGTGGCCGGGCTCGGCAATATCTACGTCTGCGAGGCGCTGTTCCGGGCGGGGATCTCGCCCACGCGCATGGCCGCCACCATCCCGGGCAGCCGGGCCGCCAAGCTGGTTCCGGCCATCAGATCCGTGCTGTCGGACGCCATCGAGGCCGGCGGGTCCACCCTGCGCGACTATGTGCGCTCGGATGGCGAGATCGGCGGCTTCCAGGACCGCTTCGACGTCTATGACCGCGAGGGCCAGCCCTGCCGGCTCTGCTCCGGGCCCAAGGGCTGCCCGGGGATCGTCCGGCTTGTGCAGTCCGGCCGATCGACCTTCTATTGCCCGAGAACGCAGCGCTAGACGCCGCAGAACCTCCAGGGAATGCCATGCCTTACGAGATGATCCTGACCGAGACGCAGGGCCGCGCCGCCATCATCCGGCTCAACCGCCCGCAGGCGCTGAACGCGCTGTGCGACGAGCTCATGGCCGAAATGCATGAGGCGCTGGTCGGCTTCGATGCCGATCCCGCCATTGCCGCCATCGTCATCACCGGCAGCGAGAAGGCCTTCGCCGCCGGGGCCGACATCAAGCAGATGCAGTCGCGCAGCTATCCGGGCGTCTATTTCGAGGACTTCATCTCGAAGTGGGAATCCGTGACCCGCATCAAGAAGCCCGTCATCGCGGCGGTGGCCGGCTTCGCTTTGGGCGGCGGCTGCGAGCTTGCCATGATGTGCGACATGATCATCGCGGCGGAGAACGCGAAGTTCGGCCAGCCGGAGATCAATCTCGGCATCATCCCCGGCGCAGGAGGCACGCAGCGCCTCACGCGGGCCGTGGGCAAGGCCAAGGCGATGGACCTCATCCTCACCGCCCGCTTCATGGATGCCGCCGAGGCGGAGCGCAGCGGGCTCGTGGCGCGCATCGTCCCGCTGGATCAGCTGATGGCCGAGGCGCTGAAGGTGGCGGAGAAGATCGGCAGCCTCTCCGCGCCGTCGGTCGCCATCGCCAAGGAGGCGGTGAACGTGGCCTTCGAGACCACGCTGGGCGAGGGCGTGCGCTTTGAGCGCAAAATCTTCTATTCTCTCTTCGCCACCGAGGATCAGAAGGAGGGCATGGCCGCCTTCGCCGAAAAGCGGAAGCCGAGCTTCACCAACCGCTAAGCGGCGCGGTGCCTCGCCGGCCTCATCAACCGCCTTGACGTTGGTGGGGCATGCGGCTTAGACCCTTGCCCTCCTGAGGCGGTCCCTTCCGCCCGCCCCTATAGAGATCGCATACAAGACACCATGGCCAATAACGCGTCGGCGCGTAAGCGCATCCGTCAGACCGAGAAGCGCACCGAGCGGAACCGCATGCGGCGTTCGCGCGTGCGCACCTTCCTCCGCAAGGTCGAGCTGGCGATCGCCGGCGGCGACAAGGCGGTGGCCTCCGAGGCCTTCAAGGGCGCGGAGCCCGAGATGCAGCGGGCCGTGACCAAGGGCGTGCTCCACCGCAACACGGTGGCCCGCAAGCTGTCGCGCCTTTCGGCGCGCATCAAGGCCCTGGGCGCCGTCAGCGCCTAAGTAAAAGCTTTCCTAACAAGTAAAGCGCGGCTCGGCCGAGAGTATAACCATGCTCTCGCCGATGTCGCGCGTCTGTCATTTGTTCGGAATATAATCGCGGCTTGTTTGTCACACCGTGGCCGGAGTTTTGGAATTGTTGTGTCGGGCCGCTTTATTTCGCCGTGTTACTCTCGCTAAACTCCCTTCCGAGACCTGCCGTTACATGGGTCCGTCGGCTGACAAGTGACTGATTTCTCTCAAGGAAGTAGATTGGGGGCGCCCCCGCCCTCCCAAGTGACACAACCGATGCGCTTCCGTGATGGAAACGTTGAGAGACTGAGGACAGGGATGGACCAGGATTCCGGCGATACTCCCCCGCCCAATGCCGGAAAGACCGCCGCGAGCTGGGCCCGGGCTCGGGCCCGACTCCGCCAGGAGGTCGGCGACGTCGAGTACCGCAACTGGCTCCGTCAGATGACCCTCGCGGGGGTCGACGACGAAACGGTGCTCATCACTCTCCCGACCCGATTCCTCCGCGACTGGGTGCGCGACCATTACGGCGACCGGCTGCGTCTGGCCTGCCAGGCCGAGATGCCGGGCATGCGCCAGGTGGCGCTGCGCGTGCAGGCGGCCGGGGTCCCGGCCGTCGAGTCCGCCGCGGAAGAGTCCACGGCCCTCGCCGAGAACGTGACCACCTCGCCGCCGCCGCCCGTCGCCGTGGCCGTAGCCGCCGCGCCCGTCGCGCTGCCGGCCGTCTCGTCGGATGCGCTGCGCAACGACTGGCTCGTGCCGCTCGACCAGCGCTTCACCTTCGACAGCTTCGTCGTCGGCAAGCCCAATGAATTCGCGCATGCCTGCGCCCGCCGCGTGGCGGAGAGCCCCGCTCAGCCCGGCTTCAACCCGCTCTTCCTCTATGGCGGCGTGGGCCTGGGCAAGACGCATCTGATGCACTCGATCGCCTGGGCGCTGCGCGACCAGGCGCCCGATCTCGCCGTCGCCTATATGTCGGCCGAGAAGTTCATGTACCGCTTCATCGCGGCGCTGCGCTCGCACAACACGATGGAGTTCAAGACGCAGCTCCGCTCCGTGCACGTGCTCATGGTGGACGACCTGCAGTTCCTGATCGGCAAGGACAACACGCAGGAGGAGTTCTTCCACACCTTCAATGCGCTGATCGACGCCGGCAAGCAGATCATCATCTCGGCCGACAAGGCGCCCAACGACCTCTCGGGCATCGAGGACCGCCTGCGCACGCGCCTCTCCGGCGGCATCGTGGCCGACCTGCACGCCACCACCTACGAGCTGCGGCTGTCGATCCTGCAGGCCAAGGCCAATCACGCGGGCGTCGAGGTGCCGGCGCGCGTGCAGGAGCTGCTGGCCCGCAAGATCGCGTCCAACGTGCGCGACCTCGAGGGTGCGCTGAACCGTCTGGTCGCCCATGCCAAGCTCTTTGGCCGGCCGATCACCCTGGATACGGTGCCGGAGGTGCTGTCGGACATCCTGCGCGCGCACGACAAGCGCCTGTCGATCGACGACATCCAGCGCAAGGTGGCCGAGCACTACAACATCCGGCTGACGGAGATGGCCTCGGCCCGGCGCTCGCGCGCGGTGGCGCGGCCGCGGCAGGTGGCGATGTACCTGGCCAAGCAACTCACCTCGCGCTCGCTGCCCGAGATCGGCCGCCGCTTCGGCAATCGCGACCACACCACGGTGCTGCATGCGGTGAACAAGATCACGGAGCTGATGGGGGAGGACCCCTCCTTCGCCGAGGACGTGACCCTGCTTCGCAAGATGCTGGAGATGTGAGGGGAAGGGGCCGGCCTGCGGCCCCTTCAACCGGCAGTTCGGCGCGAGCGCGTAATAATGCCCCGCCCGGGGCGTGAAACCTCTGCCTGTGCTTTGCCCGGACCGGCCTTGATGCTAGTGGATTGGCCATATTGCGCGGCGAATCGTGGCAGCGCCTTCGGATAGCAAGGGACCGGGAGATGAAGTTCAGCGTCGAGCGCGCCATTCTGCTCAAGGCTCTCGGGCACACGCAATCCGTGGTCGAGCGCCGGAACACCATCCCCATCCTCGCGAATATCCTGCTGGACGCGAAGGACGGCACGCTGCGCGTCACCGCGACCGACATGGAAATCGCCATCGTCGAGGAAGTGCCGGGCGTGCAGGTGGCCCGTCCGGGCCGCACCACCGCGCCCTCGAGCACGCTGTATGAAATCGTGCGCAAGCTGCCGGAAGGCGCGATGGTCGAGCTCGACCACAAGGGCGGCGACGCCCCGCTGGCGCTGCGCGCCGGCCGTTTCAGCACCAGCCTGCCCGTGCTGCCGGTCGAGGACTTCCCGTCCATGACGGAAGGCTCCATGCCGCATCAGTTCAAGCTGGAAGCGGCCAAGCTGCGCGGCATGATCTCGCGCACGCGCTTCGCCATCAGCACCGAAGAGACGCGCTACTACCTCAACGGCATCTATCTCCACACCGCCGAGGTCGATGGCCGCAAGGTGCTGCGCGCCGCGGCGACGGACGGCCATCGCCTGGCCCGCGTCGAGGAAGATCTCCCCGAAGGCGCCTCCGGCATGCCGGGCGTCATCGTCCCGCGCAAGACCGTGAACGAGGTCAACAAGCTCGCCGAGGAGACGCGCGACGAGATCGAGTTCCGCCTGTCGGACACCAAGATCAGCTTCCGCATCGGCACTGTCACGCTGACGAGCAAGCTCATCGACGGGACCTTCCCCGATTACGAGCGGGTGATCCCGCGCGGCAACGACAAGATCCTGAAGGTCTCCAAGAAGGAGTTCGCCGAGGCGGTGGGCCGCGTGGCCGCCATCTCCAGCGAGCGTTCACGCCCGGTGAAGCTCTCGATCGACCGCAACCACCTGCTGCTGACCGCCTCCAGCCCCGAGCAGGGCCAGGCGCAGGAAGAGCTGGACGAGGGTTCGGTGACCTATGGCTCGACGCCCATCGAGATCGGCTTCCAGGCGCGCTACCTGAACGACATCACGGATCAGGTCGGCGACGAGCTGGAATTCCGCTTCTCCGACGGCAGCGCGCCGACGGTGGTGGCCGATTCCAAGGACCCCGGCGCCCTCTACGTCCTCATGCCCATGCGCGTCTGACGACGCGCGACTTGTTGCGGAAGGGGCAGGAAACTCGGTTTCCTGCCGGGGAGTTCGAGGGGCGGAGCCCCTCGATGGTTTCATGCTGAATCTCACTCGCCTGCGCCTGACCCGCTACCGCTCCTATCCCACCGCCGATCTTCGTTTCTCTGCGCCGGTCGTCGTCCTTGCAGGCCCCAACGGCGCCGGAAAGACGAACCTTCTGGAGGCGATCAGCCTGCTCGCCCCCGGCCGTGGCCTGCGCGGCGCGCGGGTCGGCGAGGTGGCGATGGGCGGCGCGCCGCCCTGGGCCGTCTCCGGCCATTTCGACGACGGCATCGGCGGCTTCGAAGTCGGCACCGGCAGCGTGGAGGAGGGCGGCCCCGACCGCCGCGCCTTCCGGCTGGACGGCGCGAAGCTGCGCGTGCAATCGGACCTGGCCGAGCGGGTCGCCGCCGTCTGGATCACCCCGCAGATGGACCGCCTCTTCCAGGAGAGCGCCGGCGGGCGCCGCCGCTTCCTGGACCGCCTTGCGGTGGCGTTGGAACCGCACCTGGCGCGCGAGGTCTCGGCCTATGAGACCGCCATGGCCAACCGCAACCGCCTGCTCTTCCAGGGCCGCGAGGGCCGCCGCGCGGACCCCGCCTGGATCGGCGGGCTGGAGGATGCGATGGCGCGGCACGGCATCGCCATCGCGGCCTCGCGGCGGGCGCTGGTGGGGCGGCTCAATGCCCGGCTGGAGGCGGGCGCGGCCGGGGCCTTCCCCCGCGCGGTGCTGACCCTGCAGGACCCGGCGGCGGAACTGCTGGAGACCATGCCCGCTTTGGCCGCCGAGGACGCCCTGCGCGCGGGCTGGGCGGCCTCCCGGCCCCGGGATTCGGCCGCCGGGGCCACGCTGTCCGGCCCGCACCGGGCGGACCTGCTGTTCGCGCATGGCGAGAAGGCCATCCCCGCCGGGCTCTGCTCCACGGGCGAGCAGAAGGCCCTGCTGGTCTCGACCGTGCTGGCCCATGCCGGGCTGATCGCCGAGGCGAGAGGCTTTGCGCCCCTGCTTTTGCTGGATGAAGTGGCCGCGCATCTGGATGCGCAGCGGCGGGTGGCGCTCTTCGAGGCCCTCTGCACGCTGCCTGCCCAGAGCTTCCTGACGGGCACCGATCCGGAGGTCTTCGCCCCCCTTTCGCAAGCCGCGGAACACTGGACGGTTTCGACGGGACAGGCCTGTCGAAACCCCCTGCCGTGACCGCAGGAAAAATGCCATAATACCGCGGTCTTTCCTGAGGTTTTCTATTTCCCGATGAGCAGCGATATCCCGACCGGCGGCGACCCCCTCAACCAGGTCTCCGACGCGGACTACACCGGCGCCTCCATCACCGTCCTGCGTGGCCTCGAAGCCGTGCGGAAACGGCCTGGAATGTATATCGGCGACACCGATGACGGCTCGGGCCTGCACCACATGGCCTTCGAGATCCTCGACAATTCGGTGGACGAGGCGCAGGCGGGCTATGCCACGCGCGTCGACCTCGTGCTGAACGGCGACGGCAGCGTCACGGTCACCGACGACGGGCGCGGCATCCCGGTGGACATCCACGCGGAAGAGGGCGTCTCGGCGGCGGAGGTCGTGCTGACGCGGCTGCATGCCGGCGGCAAGTTCAACCAGAATTCCTACAAGGTCTCGGGCGGCCTGCACGGCGTGGGCGCGGCCGTGGTGAACGCGCTCAGCGAATGGATGGAAGTCCGCATCTGGCGCGGCGGGATCGAGCACTTCATCCGCTTCGAGCATGGCGACACGGTGCAGGCCGCTGAGGGTCGTCGGCCCGGCGCCGGAGCATCACCAGGGCACGCAGGTCACCTTCAAGCCCTCCGCCGGGACCTTCACCCAGGTCGAATACGACTACAACATCCTGGAACGGCGCCTGCGCGAGCTGGCCTTCCTGAACTCCGGCCTCGCCATCACGCTGCGCGACGATCGCCACGTGCCGGCGCAGTCGACCCAGTTCAAGTTCGACGGCGGCCTCGTCGCCTTCGTGGAGTGGCTGGACAAGGCCAAGGAGCCGATCTTCAAGCCGCCGATCAGCGTCATCGCCAAGGAAGGCGACGGCATCCGCGTCGAGCTGGCGATGTGGTGGACCAACTCCCCGCGCGAGGTGATGCTCTGCTTCACCAACAACATCCCCCAGCGCGACGGCGGCTCGCACCAGGCCGGCTTCCGCCAGGCGCTGACGCGCGTGGTGACGAAATACGCCGAGGATCTGGCGAAGAAGGAAAAGATCGAGCTCGTCGGCGACGACATGCGCGAGGGCCTGACCTGCGTGCTCTCGGTGAAGGTGCCCGACCCGAAGTTCAGCTCGCAGACCAAGGACAAGCTGGTCTCCTCCGAGGTGCAGCCGGTCGTGCAGATGGCCGTGGCCGACGCGCTGTCGCATTGGTTCGAGACGCATCCCAAGGAAGCCAAGCTCGTCCTCGACCAGGTCGTGCTGTCCGCCGTGGCGCGCAAGGCCGCGCAGCTCGCCCGCGACAAGGTGGGCCGCAAGAACGCGCTGGAATTCTCCACGCTCCCCGGCAAGCTGGCCGATTGCCAGGAGAAGGATCCCTCCAAGAGCGAGCTCTTCCTGGTCGAGGGTGACTCGGCCGGCGGCTCCGCCAAGCAGGGGCGCAACCGCTCCAACCAGGCGATCCTGCCGCTCAAGGGCAAGATCCTGAACGTGGAGCGCGCGCGCATCGACAAGATGCTGGCCAGCGCCGAAATCGGCACGCTCATCACCGCGCTCGGCACCGGCATCGGTCCGGGCGAGCCGGCGAAGGGCGGCTTCTCGGCCGACAAGCTGCGCTACCACAAGATCATCATCATGACGGACGCCGACGTCGACGGCTCGCACATCCGCACCCCCTGCTGCTGACCTTCTTCTACCGGCAGATGGCGGAGCTGATTCAGCGCGGCTACCTCTACATCGCGCAGCCGCCGCTCTACCGCGCCAAGCGCGGCAGCGACGAGCGCTACCTGAAGGACGACCGCGCCCTCGAGGACTATCTGATCGAGAAGGCGACGGCGAATGCGCGCATTACTCTGGGCACCGGCCGCGTGGCCGTGGGCGACGAGCTGATGGAGATCGTGGAATCGTTGCGCCAGACCACCTCGCGCATCCGCCGTCTCGCCGTGAACATCCCCGTCGAGATCATCGAGCAGGCGGCGATGGCCGGCATCCTCACGCCCGATGCCCAGCGCGGGCTCGAGGCGGCGAATGACTTCGCCCAGCGGCTCGACGCCATGGCGCCCCCCTCCGAGCGTGGGTGGAAGGTCAGCCTCGACGAGGGCGGCGTGCAGATGCATCGCATGGTGCGCGGCGTGGCCGAGCATTACACGATCACCTCCGCGGCGCTGCGCAGCGCCGAGGCCCGCTGGCTCGACGAGCGCCGCGAGTTCCTGCAGCGCGATTTCGCCGCCGGCGCGAAGCTCGCCTTCGACGGCCAACGAGTCCGAGGTGCGCGGGCCGCTGGCCGCCTTCGACCGGATCCTCGGGCAGGGGCGGCGCGGGCTGACCATCCAGCGCTTCAAGGGCTTGGGCGAAATGAACCCCGATCAGCTCTGGAAGACGACGCTCGATCCGGCCGTCCGCACGCTGCTGCAGGTGCGCGTGGACGATGCGGAAGATGCGGAAAGCGTGTTCTCGACGCTCATGGGCGACGTGGTGGAGCCGCGGCGCGAGTTCATCGTGGGCAATGCGCTGAAGGTGGCGAATCTCGACGTCTGAGGTCGCCCGTTGTGAGGTGCCAGTGAACTTGTCCCTGTGCCACAAGTTGTCACTGGCCCTCGCCGCGCTAATGGACTGATTTCGCCTGGAAATCTGGTTGACCCGCTCGGCCCTGGCGGACCGGGGAGGGCTGCGCAGCGAGGAGGGCCTGGAGCGCGGCGATCGTCAGGGGCGCAGCACCTCGTTCGAAGGCCGCGTGGTCCGGGATCAGGCCGTGCAGTCGCGCCGCGTCGTTCGGTCACGCGGCCCGGATGGTAATCGTCACGGCCCCTCGGCCTGAACCAGTTCGAAGCCTTCGTCGAGCCAGCCGGTGATGCCCCCGGCCATGATCTTCACCGGACGGCTGAGCTGGGCCAGCCGCAGCGCGCCCCGGGCGGCGCCGTTGCAATGCGCGCCCGGCACAGTAGGTGACGAAGACCGTCCCCTGCGGCCACGCCTGCATCCTGGAGCCGATGATCTTGCCATGCGGTAGGTTGACGGCCCCCGGCACGTGGCCCCGGGCGTAGAGGGCGGGGCTGCGCACATCCAGCAGCACAAAGTCGGCGCCGCGCGACAAGGCGTCGTGCACGTCCCAGCAATCGGTCTCGAAGGTCAGCCCGGCCGCGAAGTGCTCGCGGGCGAGGTCGCTGGGTGCCGGAGCGATGGCGGTCACTGCGGTGGGCATGGCGCTGTCCTGCTGCTGTCGATACCGCAGTGTCGCAGCCACCGCGCTCCGCTTGCCATTGGCATGGATGACAGAGTACAGGCATATCATGCCAAAACTGATGGGCCCCCTCGTGGCGGCTCTGCTCTACGACGGCCTCTGCACTTTCGAGTTCGGCATCGTGGCCGAAGTCTTCGGCCTGCCCCGCCCCGAGATGGGGGAGGGCTGGGTACCGCTTCGCGGCCTGCGCCGTGGAGGAGGGCCCGCTGCGCGCCCAGGGCGGCTTTACCCTGACGGCGGAGCACGGGCCGGAGCTGCTCGACCAGGCGGATATCATCGTCGTCCCCGGCTGGAAGGGCGCCGCAGCGCCGGTGCCCGAGGCCCTGTGCCAGCGCCTGCGGGACGCGCATGGGCGCGGCGCGCGGTTGGCTTCCATCTGCTCGGGGGCCTTCGTGCTGGCCGCGACCGGCCTTCTGGACGGCGGCACCGCCACCACCCACTGGCGCTATGCGGACGTGCTGCGCCAGCGCTATCCCGGCGTCGCGGTCGATCACGGCGTCTCTGTACCGTGCCCATGGGCGCATCCTCACCTCGGCCGGGAGCGCCGCCGGGATCGACCTGCTGATCGAGATTGTGCGCCGGGATTTCGGGCCGGAAGCGGCCAACTCCGTGGCCCGACGCCTGATCATGCCAGCCCACCGCAGCGGCGGCCAGGCGCAGTTCCTGGAGCGGCCGGTGCCGGTCAGCCGCCACGCGGAGGTCGCGCCCCCTGCTGGACCGGCTGCTGCGCGCCGACCTGGCTCTACCGTGGACCTTGCAGCGCATGGCGGATGACTGCCGCATGAGCCTGCGGACCTTCATCCGGCGCTTCACCGAGGCGACGGGTTCGCCGCCGGGCGAGTGGCTGGTGGCCGAGCGCGTCGAGGAAGCCAAGCGTCAGCTCACGACCGGGCATGCCAGCATCGACGCGATCGCGGAGGCCGTCGGGTTCGGCACGCCGGAGACGCTGCGGCACCATTTCCGCCGCGGCGTCGGTGTCGCGCCGAGGGAGTATCGCCTTCGCTTCGGGATAGCGCGGCAGAGCGGCCCGCCCATGCCTATGGCGAAGCGACGGCACCACCAGTCATAGCCGCCCCCGGGCCGTCTCTCCACCTCGCGGTCGGCGCGCGGAACGGCGTTGACAAGGTTGGCGTCACGACCGGCGATCCGGGACATTGTTGATGTCGCCGAGGGACAAGTTCCCTGGCACGTCCCGGCCGGAAATCAATCGATCAGGTCGGTTTCAGGAATATGTCTCCTGGCATCGCACACCAGTTGGGCGGCCGCGCCGCCCGGCCGCGTTCAGCGCAGGGTTTGCGCGATGGCCTCGCCGGCCAACCGGGCGCTCACCAGCAGGCGGTCGCGGTCATGGCCCTGGCGGGCCATGGTGGACATCCCCGTCATGACCGTCACCACGTAATCCGCCAGGCATTCGGCCAGTTCCGGACGGGTGGTGGCGATGAAATCCCGCAGCGCGATGCCCGCGCCCTCGGTCAGACGCAGCGCGGCCTCGCGCGCCTCGGGGTCGCTACAACGGGTGCCCTCGATGGCAAGGCAGCCGCCGGCCGCGGGGTCGGCGCCGTAGCGGCGCGCCGCTTCCTCCAGCACCTGCGCGAGTGCCGCGGCCAGCGGCGCGCCCTGGCGCAGGATCTCCGTGATCGGAACCCCCTCGGTGGAGGTGTAGCGGCAGAGCGCGCGCGCATAGAGCCCCGCCTTGCTGCCGAAGGCCGCGTAGAAGCTCGGCGGGTTGATGCCCAACGCCTGGGTGAGGTCGGCCACGCTGACGGCGTCGTAGCCGCGCGCCTGGAACAGCTTCTGGGCGGTGACGACGGCGCTTTCGGGGTCGAAGCGGCGGGGGCGGCCACGAGGGCGTGTTAAATTTGTAGTAATCATTACAAAATCTCTTGACGGGGTCGTTCCGAGGATTATGTAGCGATTAATACATTAAATCTCAAGGAACCCCACATGACCGATTTTCAGGGTAAGCGCGTTCTGGTGCTCGGCGGCAGCCGCGGGATCGGCGCGGCGATCGTGCGGCGCTTCGCGGCCGATGGCGCCGCGGTGACCTTCACCTATGCCGGCTCGCGCGAGGCGGCCGAGCGCCTTGCGGCCGAGACGGGGGCGACCGCCGGCCTGACGGACAGCGCCGAGCGCGACGCGGTCATCGCGCGGGTTCGCGATAGCGGGCCGCTGGACGTACTGGTGGTGAATGCCGGAGTGGGCGCCTTCGGCGATCCCCTGGAGCAGGATCCCGACGAGGTGGACCGCCTCATCCGCATCAACGTGAACGCGCCCTATCACGCGGCGGTCGAGGCCGCGCGGAAGATGCCCGAGGGCGGGCGCATCATCGTCATCGGCTCCGTGAACGGGGACCGCATTCCCTTCCCCGGGCTGTCGGCCTACGCGATGAGCAAATCGGCGTTGCAGGGCATGGCGCGCGGCTTGGCGCGCGACTTCGGGCCGCGCGGGATCACGGTGAACGTCGTCCAGCCCGGTCCGATCGACACCGATCTGAACCCGGCCGACGGCCCGATGAAGGACATCCAGCACGCCGTCATGGCGATCAAGCGCCACGGCCGCCCGGAGGATGTGGCGGGCATGGTCGCGTGGCTCGCCGGGGCCGGAGGCGGGCTTCGTGACCGGGGCGATGCACACGATCGACGGCGGCTTCGGCGCCTGACGCCAAGCGGGAAGGGGCGGCCGGAGCTCCGCCGCCCGACGCGTCAGGAAGCCGACTCCGCTTCGCGGAGTCTTTGACCGGATGGGCGGAGGCTGGCAGCCTGGGCGCAACAACAAAATGGTTGCGCCATGAAACGTCGAACCCTTCTTCAAGCCACCGCAGCCGGGGGATTGGCGGTCGCGGCGCCGGCGCTGGCGCAGCCGGCACGGGCCTCGACCCTGCGCTTCGTGCCGCAGGCGAATCTCACCGCGCTGGATCCCATCTGGACCAGCGCGATCGTCACCCAGATGCACGGCTACCATGTCTACGACACGCTCTTCGCCGTGAACGGCGCGCAGCAGCCCAAGCCGCAGATGGCCGAGGGCCACCGGGTCAGCGACGATGGCCGCGTCTGGCAGATCCGTCTGCGGGAAGGCCTGCGCTTCCACGATGGCGAGCCGGTGCGCGCCATCGACTGCGCCGCCAGCCTCGAGCGCTGGTCCAAGCGCGACGCCTTCGGCCAGATCCTCGCGGCCGTGGTGGACCGCTGGGTCGCGACCGACGACCGCACGCTGGAAATCCGCCTGAAGCGGCCCTTCCCGATGCTGCTCGACGCTTTGGCCAAGCCCGACGCTAATGTCGCCTTCATCCTGCCCGAGCGTCTGGCGCGCACAGATGCCAGCACGCAGGTCTCGGAGATGATCGGCTCGGGCCCCTATCGCTTCCAGCGGGATGAATTCGTTTCCGGCAGCCGCGTGACCTATACGCGCAACGACGCCTATGTGCCGCGCCAGGAGCCCTCGGACTGGGCCTCCGGCGGCAAGGTCGCGTATTTTCCGCGCATCGAATGGCACATCCTGCCCGACCCCGCGACCGCCGCGGCGGCGCTGCAGAACGGCGAGATCGACTGGCTGGAGCAGCCGCTGACCGACCTGCTGCCCACACTCCAGCGCAACCGCAACATCGCGGTGGAGGCGCTCAATCCCACCGGGCTCATGTCCATCATGCGGCTGAACCATCTGCAGGCGCCGTTCAACGATCTCAAGGTCCGCCAGGCGGTGGCGCTCTCGGTGGACCAGAGCGAATACATGCGCGCGACGATGGGCGACGATGCCTCGGTCTGGCGCGAGTGCCACAGCCTGTTCCCCTGCGGCACGCCGCTGGGTGTGGAGAACCTCTCCGAGCTCAACGCGCCGCCCCGCAGCCTGGACCGGGCGCGCGCGGCGCTGCAGGCCTCGGGCTACAAGGGCGAGAAGGTCGTCATCATCAATCCGACGGGACTTCCCGCTCATCGGCCCGCATGGCCAGATCACGGCCGATCGCCTGCGCCGCATCGGCATGAACGTCGAGCTGGCCGAGACCGATTGGGGGACCGTGGTCCAGCGCCGCGTCAGCCGCGCGCCGGTGGACCAGGGCGGTTGGAGCGTCTTCCACACCTATGGCTCCTCCCTGGCCTATCTCAATCCGGGCGTGTCCTCGCTGGTGAAGGGACCGGGCGCACCGGGCTGGTTCGGCTGGTACGAGAGCGCCCGCGCGCAGGAGCTGGTCCAGGCCTGGCTCGATGCGGCGGAGCCGGAACGGCAGCAAAATCTCGCCAATGAGATCAACAAGCTGGCGCAGGACGATGTGGCCACCATTCCACTCGGGCAATTCGTCATCCGCAGCGCCTATCGGCGGCGCATCACCGGACTGGCCAAGGGCAGCATGCCCTATCCCTGGGGCGTGCGCCCCGCCTGAGGTCGAAGAAACGGCGATGGAAAAAACCTTGTCCGGCGTGGCAGGATTCCAGCCATGTCGCCCGATCCCCGCCTGACCCCGGCTCCGGTCTCTCCTCCACGAGCTCGGCCGGAAGCTCGACCTCGATCTCGCCGTTCGTCTCTGGGACGGCGAGGCCATCCCCCTCGGGCAGCACTGGACCGGCGATCTCGCCATCGCTGTCCGTGATCCCAGGGCCATCACGCGGCTGCTGCGCCGCCCGCGCCTGCCCACGCTCATCGATCTGCTCGCCGAAGGGCTGATCGAGATCGAGGGCGGAACCCTGCTCGACCTCGCAGCGCGGCGAGGGGGATCGGGGAAGGCGCGGGCTGGCGCGCTCGGTGAGCAAGCTCGCGGCGGCGCGGGCGCTGCTGCCCTTCCTCTTCGGGCCCGGCGCCTCAGGCGGCGCCCAGGCCTATGCGGGTGCGCAGAAGGCGCGCGCCGGCGAGGGACGCGACGACCAGGCGCAGGTCCAGTTCCATTACGACCTGTCCAACGAATTCTATGCGCTCTTCCTCGACCCGGAGATGGTCTATTCCTGCGCCTACTATCCTGATTGGGAGGCGGATCTCGCCACGGCGCAGAAGGCCAAGCTGGAGATGATCTGCCGCAAGCTGCGCCTTGCCCCGGGCGAGCGGTTTCTCGACATCGGCTGCGGCTGGGGCGGGCTCGTCTGCCACGCGGCGCAGCACCACTGCGTGCGGGCGCATGGCGTGACGCTCAGCCAGGCGCAGTTCGATTTCGCGACGGCCAAGGTGAAGCGACTCGGCCTGGAGGACCGCGTGACGATCGAGCTGCGGGACTTCCGCAGCCTGAAGGACGTGGAGTTCGACAAGATCGCCTCCATCGGCATGTTCGAGCATGTCGGGCTCGACAATCGCGACGGATATTTCAGCCATATCAGGGCACTGCTCCGGCCGCGCGGGATCTACCTGCACCACGCGATCGCCCGGCCCATGAAGCGGAACGAGCGCGAGTTCCGCAGGAAGCGGCCGGAATTCGCCGCGCTCGTGAACTACATCTTCCCAGGTGGAGAGCTCGATCATATCGGCGGCACGACCGACGCCCTGGAGCGCAACGGCTTCGAGGTCCACGACACCGAGGGCTGGCGCGAGCATTACGGCCGCACCTGCCGGCTCTGGACGGAAAACCTATATGCCAGGCGCGAGGCGGCCGAGGCCGAGGTGGGCGCGGCCAAGACGCGCATCTGGCTGGTCTATCTCGCCGGCTGCGCTTTGGCCTTCGAGCGCGGCAGCGTGAACATCTTCCAGACTGTGGCGACGAAAAAGGCGGGCGGGGCCTCGGGCCTGCCTCCCACCAGGGGCGATCTCTACGCAAAGGCCGTTGTCTGAGGCCTGCCCCCCTTTGACATCGGCGCTTCGGGTGGTAAGGCAGCGGCCATCGGAGTGTGGCGCAGCCTGGTAGCGCACTTGTCTGGGGGACAAGGGGTCGTCGGTTCAAATCCGGCCACTCCGACCATCCGGCCCTTGATCCCCCCTGGATCGGGCCACTCGACGGCTCCCTTCATTCGAATTCCGGCGGATGCCCTTCCTCCTGAAGAGCTCGCGGCGGCCGCCGTCCTGCGTCGCGACAAAAGCGTGCGAGAGGGCGATCCGTTCGCAAAGGCTCACTTCGAAGTCTCTAGCTCTTTGCTTTTTTCGAGTATCTTTACCCGACCAGACGATTCCGTCTGATCGGGTGATGCTCTAACCTGCCCGTAGGCCCGCCTGCCGGATGACCGGCCCCCCAGAGAGCATCGTCCTGGGCCGCCCCGCGCGGCCAATTCCTCGGGCGAACTGGATGCGGGGTCCAGCCCCATCCCGCGAAGGCGCGCCTGGGTTTCCGGCTCGGCCAGAACGGCGGCGATGGCGCCATTCAGGGTCGCCACGATGGGCGCGGGCAGCCCCCGCCGGCCCGAAGACCCCGAACCAGCCGATGACCTTGTAGCTGGGAAGAGTCTCGGCGATGGCAGGCACGTCCGGCAGGAGTGGATGGCGGCCGGTGCTGGTCACGGCGATGACACGGGCATTGCCGCCCTGGACGAGCGGCAGCGCGGCGGGCGTGTCGAACATGAAGTCGATGCGGCCGGCCAGGACCTCGGCCATGGAGGGGCCGCTGCCGCGGAAGGGGACGTGCTGCATCTGCACGCCGGCCTGCATGCCGAGAAGTTCCGCGGAGAGATGGTTGGAGGATCCGTTCCCGGCGGAGCCGTAGGTGACCGTACCGCTTCGTGCTGCGGCCAGCAGATCGGCGAGATTGCGCGCCGGGTGATCGCCGCGCAGGACCAGCATGTTGATGTGCTCGATCAGCATCGAGACCGGCGTGAAGCCCCGGACGGGATCATAGGGCAGCCGGGCATAGAGATGCGGGTTGATGCCATGCGTGCCCGTGGTGCCCAGGCCGATCGCGGAGCCATCGGGCGCGGCGCGGGTCAGCCGCTCCATGCCCAGGCCGCCGCCGGCGCCGCCGACATTCTCCACCACCAGATTTGCGCGGAGCCGTTCGTTCAACCGCAATGTGACGAGCCGCGCGACGGCATCGGTCGGACCGCCGGGCGTGAAGGGGACGATGAAGCGGATGGGGCGTCCGAGCCAGGGCTCATCGGCCGATGCCCTGCGGCTTCCCAGCAAGTACGGAGTCGCCAGGCCCCACAAGGCCGCCCGCCGCGTGAGGCGGGCCCGATCGATGCTCATTCTTTCCTCCAGGCCGGCACCTGATCGGCGCCCATCCTTACTTGGGCGCCAGTTTGGGGCGGTCCGGGAGGAAAGCTAGTGGGTCACCGCCGCTGGCTCCTGGGATCGAGCGCGTCGCGCAGCCCATCGCCGACCAGGTTGAAGGCCAGCACCACCAGGAAGATCGCGAGCCCCGGGAAGATGGCGAGCCAGGGCGCGCCCTCGATGAAGCGCTGCGCCGAGTTCAGCATGCTCCCCCAGGAGGGGTTGGGCGGCTGCTGGCCAAGGCCGAGAAAGCTCAGCGAGGCCTCGGCGATGATGGCCTCCGCGATGGCCAGCGTTGCCTGCACCAGCAACGGCGGGACGATGTTGGGCAGCACATGCATCAGCCCGATCCGCCAGAGCGGATTGCCCAGGGCGCGCGCCGCCTCCACCCAATCCGTGCTGCGCGCCTCCAGGGCCATGCCGCGCGTGAGCCGCACGAAGATGGGCGAGGCGGAGATGGCGATGGCGATCATCGCATTCTCCAGCGCCGGGCCGAGGAAGGCCGCGAGCGCGATGGCCAGGATCAGGAAGGGGATCGACAGCATCGCATCGGCGACGCGGCTGATCACGATATCCACCCACTTGCCGCCGAGCCCGGCGACGAGGCCCACCGGCACGCCGATCAGCGCCGCCCCGCCGACCGCGATGACGCCCGCCATCAGGCTCGCCCGCGCGCCGAAGAGCACGCGGCTGAGCACATCGCGCCCATTCTCGTCCGTGCCGAAGAGGTGCGTGAGCGAGGGCGGCTTGCGGATGCGTGTCCAGCTCGTCTCCAGCGGGTCGAAGGGCGCGATCCAGGGGGCGAGCAGCGCGGCGGCGACGAAGATCACCACCACGACCAGCCCGAACATGGCGAGCTTGTGCTGGGCGAAGCGCCGCAGCGCACGGCGTCCAGGGCTTTCGCCGGTCTCGATGGCGAGGCTGCCGGCGGTGGCGCTCATGCCGTGCGCAGCCGCGGGTTGATGGCCATGTAGAGCAGGTCCGCCACCAGGCTCAGCAGGATGAAGATCAGCGCCGTCGTCATCACCACGCCCTGCACCACCGGATAGTCGCGGTTGAAGACGGCATCGACGACGAGCTTGCCGAAGCCGGGGATGGAGAAGATCTGCTCGGTCAGCACCGCGCCCGCCAGCAGCCGCCCGAACTCGATGGTGCCCAGCGTGACGACGGGCACCAGCGCATTGCGCAGCGCATGCTTGCCGACGACGATCCGCTCGCTCAGTCCCTTGGCGCGCGCCGTGCGCACATAGTCCTGGCTGAGCGCGCCCAGCATGGCCGCGCGGGTGTGGCGCATCAGGACCGAGGCCACGCCGGTGCCGAGCACGAAGGCCGGCATGATGGTCGTCTGGAGGCTCATCAGCGGGTCTTCCCAGAGCGGCACATAGCCGCTGGGCGGCAGCCAGCCGAGCTGCACCGAGAAGAGCAGGATCATCATGATCCCGAGCCAGAAATTCGGCGTGGAGATGCCGAAGAGCGCGATGGCGTTGATGATCCAGTCGGCCGGCCGGTCGCGCCAGACGGCGCTCAGCACGCCGCAGGGAACTCCGATCACCACGCCGATGACGAAGCTCATGGACGCCAGCTGGAAGGTGACGGGCAGCTTCTCCATCACCAGCTCGCCGACCGGCAGGCGGATGCGCCAGGAGAAGCCGAGATCGCCGTGCAGCGCGCGCCAGATCCAGTGCAGATATTGCTTCACCAAGGGCTGGTCGAGCATCAGCTCGGCGCGGATCTGCGCCAGCACCTCGGGGTCGCCGCGCTCCTCGCCGGCGAGGATCAGCGCGGGGTCGCCCGGCATGAGCTGCTGGAGCGCGAAGACGAGAATGGAGACGATGATCAGCGTGGGGATCACCTGACCCAGGCGGCGGAGCAGAAATCCCCACATGTCTGCGTCAGCCCTTGCCGCGCGCGGCTTCATGCGCGGCGGCAAGCTCGGCGTCCTTGGCCGCCGCGCTCCGCACACCCGGCAGCGCGGCCACGCGTTCGGCGAAGGTCACGAACTCCGGATGCTTCGGCACGACGCCGAACATCATTGTCCAGCCGAGCGCCACGCCCCAGAGGATATCGGCCGCCGTGAGACGCTCGCCGAGCAGCCAGGGACCCTTGGCGAGTTGGCCGCGCAGTACGTCGATGACGGCCTCGTAGCTACCATAGGGGCTCATGGAGGCCGTGCCGGGATCGCGCTTCTGGGCGTGGTCCACGATCGCCGGCTCGAAGGCCGAGCCGTAGAAGAAGAGCCAGCGCAGGAAGGGGCCGCGCAAGGGATCGCCGATCGGCGGCGCCATCTTCGCCTCGGGGAAGCGGTCGGCGAGGTAGAGGAAGATCGCGCCCTGCTCGGTGACGAGGGCGCCGTCCTCCGTGACAGCGGGCACCTTCCCCAGCGGGTTGATGGTCAGGTAGGCCGGCTGCCGGTTCTCGCCGGTGCGCATGTCCATGGCGTGCAGCTCGTAGGGCACGCCCATCTGCTCGAGCAGCGAGCGGGCGCCGCTGGAGCGCGTATTGGGGCAGTGGTGCAGCGTGATCATTGCAGCCTCATTCCTTGCAGGCGGAGAATGCCGTCTGGAACGTTCACATAGCCCTGAAGCCGCGCGGTGTGCGCGACGATGTTCTTGCGGTGCCAGAGGTAGATGCGGTGGCGGTCCTGCCGCAGCGAGATCTGCCAGATCTGGCCGTAGAGCTCGCGCCGCTTGCCTGCATCCGGCTCGCTGCGCGCCGCGTCGAGCAGGCGATCCACCTCGGGATTGGCGTAGCGGCCGTCATTCTGCGGACCGCGGGAATGGATGAAGGTCCAGCTGTTCCCGTCGGGATCGACGCGCCCGGACCAGGCGAGGAGATAGGATTCGAAATCGCCCCGCGTGGCCGCCTGGAGGCTGCTGGCGAATTCCATCGTGTTGAGGCGCAGGTCGAACCCCGCCTCGCGCACCATGGCCTGGATCACCTCGCCGGCCTGGCGCAGATCGGGGCTGTTGGGGATGGTCATCTCGACCCGCAGCGGCGTGGTCACGCCGGCCTCCCGCAGCAGGGCGCGCGCGCGCTCCAGGTTGCGCGGCTCGGGACGGAAGTCGGCGACATGGAAGGGGTTGGCCGGCGGGACCGGCTGCGCGGTGGGCGTGTACATGCCCTCATAGACGACCTGGTTGAGCGCGGTACGGTCGATCGCGAGCTCGAAGGCCTCGCGCACGCGGGCGTTCTGGCCGAGGGGCGTCTGGGCGCGGGCGCCGTTGCCGATATTGAAGGTGATCGACTGGTAGCCCAGCTCGTCGCTGACCGAGACGCGCAGGCGGTTGTTCCGCCGCACGGCCGCCACGTCATCGGGATCGATGGTCTGCACCATCTCCAACGCGCCGGACTGCAGGTTGGCGAGGCGCACCGTGCTGTCCGTGATGATCTGGTAGGTCACGCGATTCAGGTGGATGGCCGCGGCGTTCCAGTATTCGGGGAAACGCTCGACCACGATGCGATCCTGCGCCACGCGCTCGACGAAGCGGAAGGGGCCGGCGCAGACGGGGCGCGTGCCGAAGTTGCGCCCGCCGGCCTCGGCGGCCTTGGGGCTTACGATCATGCCGGCGCGGTCGGTGAGCTGGGAGAGGAAGGGCGCGGAGGGCGCGCTCAGGCGGATGCGGACCTTCAGTGGATCGACGACCTCCACCGCTTCGATGGTGTTGATCTCGCCGCGCCGGAAGCTGCCCTGCATGTTCCGGTGCCGGTCGAGGCTGTAGCGCACGGCCTCGGCGTCCATCGCCTCGCCGTCATGGAAGCGCACGCCCTCGCGCAGCGTGATGAGCAAGGTGCGCGGGTCTTCCCAGGTATAGCCGGTGGCGAGCTGTGGGACGATCTCCAGCCGCTCGTTGATGTCGAAGAGCTTGTCGC
Source organism: Roseococcus sp. (assembly GCF_965227005.1). Lineage (NCBI taxonomy): Bacteria > Pseudomonadati > Pseudomonadota > Alphaproteobacteria > Acetobacterales > Roseomonadaceae > Roseococcus > Roseococcus sp. The sequence goes on along the minus strand of NZ_CBDDFJ010000023.1, from coordinate 27,411 downwards.
ACAGGCTCGCGAAGACGATGCGGCCGACGAAGGTGCGCGCCAGCGTCGGGTCCAGGATATCGGGGTCCTCGCGCAGCCCGATGCGGAGGTTCTGCGCCTGCGCCGCGGCGCAAAGCCCCAGCACGGCACAGGTGGCGAGCAGCAGGCGGCGGATCATGCGATGGGCTCCCGGTTCGTCGTGAAGAAGCTTTGGAGATGGGCGAGCCGCGCATCGGCGGCGGCCTCCCGGATGGGCGTCGCGGCGGGCAGGCTATCCTGGAAGTGGCAGGCGGTGAGATGTGGTTCTTGCCCGGTCAGCTCCGGCATCGCTTCCGCGCAGAGCGCCTGGGCATGGGGGCAGCGCGTCCGAAAGCGGCAGCCGGAAGGCGGCGAAACGGGGGAGGGGATATCGCCCTCCAGCAGCTTCAGCGCGCCGCCCTGGCCTGGCACGGCGGCGAGCAGCGCTCGGGTATAGGGATGGCGCGGCGCGCGGAAGATCTGCTCCGCCGGCGCCTCCTCGACGATGCGGCCGAGATACATCACCGCCACCCGGTCCGCGATTTGCCGCACCACGCCGAGATCATGGCTGATGAGCACGAAGGTCAGGCCGAGATCGCGGATCAGGTCGCCCAGCAGGTTCACCACCTGCGCCTGGACGGAGACGTCGAGTGCCGAGACCGGCTCGTCGCCGATGATGAGGCGCGGCTCGCTGGCCAAAGCCCGCGCGATGGCGATGCGCTGGCGCTGGCCGCCGGAGAATTCATGCGGCCAGCGGCGCGCGAGCTCGGGGCGAAGGCCCACGCGCTCCAGCAGTTCCGCGACGCGCGCGCGCTCCCGGCCGCGATGCAGCTTGTGGAGGATCAGCGGCTCGGTGATCGCGGCCTCGACCGTCATGCGCGGATCCAGGCTGGCGAAGGGGTCCTGGAAGATGAGCTGCATCTCGCGCCGCCTGGCGCGCAGGGCGGCGGGCTTCAGGGCCAGCAGGTCCTCGCCGTCGAAGCGCAGGCTGCCGGCGTCGGGTTCCACGAGCCGCAGCGCGACGCGGCCGAGCGTGGACTTGCCGCAACCGCTCTCGCCGACGATGGCGAGCACGCCGCCCTTCGGCACCGAGAGCGACACGCCATCCACCGCGCGCACCGCGCCGCGCTTGCGGCCGAGGCTGTCGCGGAAGGGGAAGTGCTTCACCATCCCCTCGAGCTGCAGCAAGGCGTTCATGCGAGCGGCGCCCGGTGGCAGGCCGCGAAATGCTCGGGAGCGATCTCGCGCAGGGGAGGCATCGTCGCGCAGATCTCGAGCGCGAAGGGGCAGCGCGGCGCGAAGCGGCAGCCGGGCGGCGGGTCGCGCAGGTCGGGCACCGTGCCCTCGATGGAGGCGAGGCGCGGGCGCTTGGAATCCAGCCGTGGCGCCGCGCCGAGCAGGCCGATCGTGTAGGGATGCTGCGGCTCGGCGAAGAGCCGCGCGGCCGGCGCACGCTCGGCGACGCGGCCGGCATACATCACCACCACCTCGTCCGCATGGTCCTGCACCACGCCGAGATCGTGGGTGATGAGCACCACCGCCGTTCCGGTCTCGCGCTTCAACTCGTCGAGCAGCGCCAGGATCTGCGCCTGCACCGTGACGTCGAGCGCGGTGGTGGGCTCGTCGGCGATGAGCAGCCTGGGGCGGCAGGCGAGCGCGATGGCGATCATCACGCGCTGCCGCATGCCGCCGGAGAGCTGGTGCGGATACTGCTTCGCGCGCCGCGCGGCCTCGGGAATGCGGACGCGCTCCAGCATGGCGATGGCGCGCGCCATGGCGTCGCGCGGGCTGAGGCCCTCATGGAGGCGAAGCGCCTCGGCCACCTGCTCGCCGGCGGTGAAGGCCGGGTTCAGGCTGGTCATGGGCTCCTGGAAGATCATCGCGAGCTCCCGGCCGCGCGCGCTGCGCTGGCCCTCGGCGGTGAGCATTTCGCCGGCCAGGCGGATGTCGCCCAGGCGCTGCGCGTTGTCGGCCAGCAGCCCGAGGATGGCGAGCGCGGTGGCCGATTTCCCGCAGCCGCTCTCGCCCACGATGGCCAGCGTGCGCCCCGGCTCGACGCTGAAGGAGACGCCGTCCACCGCCCTCAGCGCGCCGCGGTCGGTGTGGAATTCGATGCTGAGGCTCTCGACTTCCAGCGCGTTCATTCTGTCGCTCTCGCCTCGAGGGCCGCGGCGATGACGGCCCGGTCGAAGACGCCCGGATGGTCCGCGCCGGCGAGGAAGCTACGGAACGGCACGAAGCGCTCCTGCGCGACCGCGTGCAGGCGGCGCAGCTCGGCCAGCGGATCGGGATGGTCGTCCACGCGAAGGTCGAGATCGGGATAGGGATCCCTCGATGCGACCATCAGCGCGGCCGATTGCTTGCCGCGCGCATCGCCCCCGGCGGCCTCGCCGGCCTCCATGGCGTGGATCAGCCGCAGCGCCATGGGCAGGTGATCCGCGGCGAGGAAGGCGGCGAGCGTGTCTGCGACCACGCCCGGTCCCGCCAGCATATTGCCCGCGACCGAGACATCCTTGGCCCGGACCGCGCCGCACCAGGGCACGCAAGCCGCGCCCGTGTGCTGCGCGATCGCGCCGTCGGGGCCGAGGATGTGGAACTGCCGCGCCTCGCGCCCGGCATCCGCCGCGATCAGCGCGTCGAGGATGGCCTGCGGCGCCTCGCCTGCGCGCAGCCGCTCCATGCCCCGCAGGGCCAGCATCGGATTGATCAGCGCCTGCGAGGACAGCGCGCCCACGCCGGCCTCCACGCGCGGGGCCAGCGCGCCCAGGGCGAAGAAGCGCGTCGCGATGGCGACGCCGAACTCGCCGCTGCGCGGATCGCGCGCCAGGAGGGACCATGTCATCGCCGGGGACTGTAGCGAAGGTGGTCCGGGCGCATAGAGGCGAGTTTGAGCGGCGAGGCCGGCGCGCCCGCCCCATGCCTTGCCCTTGAGCAGCCTTGCATCATCGCGCGGCGATCGAGGCACGGCCCCGTCGCGTGGCGCGGGACCGGAGGGCTGGCGGAGGCGTCGCCTCCGCCAGCGGGATCAAAGTCGCACGCGCAGCCAGTTGCCGATCTCGCCCACGAGTCCACGGCGGAAGGCGAGCACGCAGAGCACGAAGATCACGCCCTGGATCACCGTCACCCAGGCGCCGAACTCGGCCAGGTAGTTCTGCATGGTGATGATCACGGCCGCGCCCACGAAGGGCCCGAAGATGGTGCCGAGACCACCGACCAGCGACATCAGCACGACCTCGCCCGACATGGTCCAGAACACGTCGGTGAGGGTCGCGATGCCGAAGACCAGCGACTTCAGCCCGCCCGCCACGCCGGCCAGCCCGGCCGAGAGCACGAAGGCCATCAGCTTGTAGTCGTCCGTGCGGTAGCCGAGCGAGGTGGCGCGCGGCTCGTTCTCGCGGATCGACTTCAGCACCATGCCGAAGGGCGAGTGCACGATGCGATGGATCAGCAGGAAGCCGAGCAGGAAGACGCCCGCCGTCAGCCAGTACATGTTGATGTCGCGGCTGAGGTCCACGACGCCGAGGAAGTACCCGCGCGGGATGGACTGGATGCCGTCCTCACCGCCGGTGAAGGGCGCCTGGACGCAGAAGAAATAGACCATCTGCGCGAAGGCCAGGGTGATCATGGCGAAGTAGATGCCCTGCCGGCGGATGGCGATCCAGCCGATGACCAGGCCCAGCGCCGCGCCGACAAGCCCGCCGAGAATGATGGAGAGCTCAGGCGGCAATCCCCAGACCTTGGCGGCATGGCCGGTGATATAGCCCCCCATGCCGAAATAGGCCGCATGCCCGAAGCTCAGTAGTCCGACATAGCCGATGAGCAGGTTGAAGGCGCAGGCGAAGAGCGCGAAGCAGAGCAGCTTCATCAGGAAGACGGGGTAGAGGAAGAAGGGGCTGATCGCGAGGAAGGCGATCAGCACGGCGAAGGCAAAGACCTGGGCCTGGGTGAAGCCGAGGAAATAGGCCTCCTCGTTGCGGAAATCGGTACCGCTGAAACCGCCGGGTGCCGCCATGGGTCAGGCCCTCCCGAAGAGGCCGGCGGGACGCGCCAGCAGCACGATGGCCATGACCACGAAGATCACGGTGGAGGAGGCTTCGGGGTAAAACACCTTGGTCAGACCTTCGATGACGCCGAGCCCGAAGCCCGTGAGGACCGAGCCGAGGATGGAGCCCATGCCGCCGATGACGACGACGGCGAAGACGATGATGATGAGGTTCGAGCCCATCTGCGGATTCACGGAGTAGATCGGCGCGGCGAGCACGCCGGCGAAGGCGGCCAGGGCGACACCGCCTCCATAGGTCAGCGTCATGAGGCGCGGCACGTTGATGCCGAAGGCCTGGACCAGCGCGGCATTCTCGGTCGAGGCGCGGAGGTAGCTGCCGATCTTGGTCTTCTCGATCACGAGCCAGGTGGTGAAGCACATCACCGCCGCCACGACGACGACCCAGCCGCGATAGACGGGCAGGAACATGAAGCCGAGATCCCAGGCGCCGGCGAGCTGCGGCGGGATGCGGTAGGGCAGGCCCGAGCTGCCATACTGGTTGCGGAACACGCCCTCGATGATGAGGCCCAGGCCGAAGGTCAGCAGCAGGCCGTAGAGATGATCGAGCTTGTACAATCGGGCGATCATGGTGCGTTCGAGGATGACGCCGAAGGCCCCCACCAGCAGCGGCGCCAGAACCAGCGCCCACCAGTAGTTGAGCCCCACATATTCCAGCAGCATCCAGGCCGCGAAGGCGCCCATCATGAACTGCGCGCCGTGGGCGAAGTTGATGACGTTCAGCATGCCGAAGATGACCGCCAGGCCCAGCGAGAGCAGGGCATAGAAGGCGCCGTTGATCAGGCCGAGCAGCAATTGGCCGAAGAGCAGCGGTGCCGGAATCCCGAAAATATCGTCCATACTCGATCTATCCTCTGACGAGCGGGCAACGGCCCTCTTGCAGCGGCCGGAAGGCATTCTCGGCCGCGGTGGTGATGATGGTGTCCTGGCCGGACCGACCCTGCGCGCACGGCCGCCCGGCCGGCATCGCCGCAAGCCCGCCGGGGGCGAGCAGATCTCTGCGGGGCGGGCTCATGCACGGATCCTCGGCAAGGGTTGAAGGGATAAGGATGGCGCGGCTCTTGGCGGCCGCTTCCACCGCCGGCGTCAGGTGCGGATGAAGGGGCAACCGCCTTCGGCGAGCGGCCGCCAGGCGTCTTCCGCCGAGGTGGTCTGCAGCAGCTTGAGATAGTCCCAGGGCCCGCGGGATTCCGAGGGCGCCTTCACCTCCCAGAGGTAGGAGGGAACCATCATCCGCCCGTCCTGGCGCAGCGTGCCGCGCCCGAAGGCCTCATCCTCGACGGGGAGGCTCTTCATGCGGTTCATCACCTCGATGCCCGATGTCTTGGACGCGGCGACGCCCATGGCGGCCACCGCCTTGAGGTAGTGCAGCGTCGCCGAGTAGTTGCCCGCCGTGACCATGTTGGGCATGGCGCGGTTGTTGAGCCGCGGCTGGACGCGGCGGCTGAAGGCGCGGGTGCGGTCGTCCATGTCCCAGTAGAAGCTCTCGGTCATCACGAGGCCCTGGGCGCTTTCGAGGCCGAGCGCATGGACGTCGGCGATGAACATCAGCAGCGCCGCGAGCTTGGTGCCGCGCCGGGTGATGCCGAACTCCGCCGCCTGCTTGATGCAGTTGATCGTGTCCGCGCCCGCATTGGCGAAGGCGATCACCTTCGCGCGGCTGGCCTGCGCCTGCACGAGAAAGGCGGAGAAGTCCGAGGTGGCGGGGAAGGGATAGCGCACGCTGCCGGCGACGCGTCCGCCATTGGCGCGCACGAAGGTTGAGGTGTCGCGCTCCAGCGCATGGCCGAAGGCATAGTCGGCGGTGATGAAGAACCAGCTGTCGCCGCCCGCGCGCACCATGGCGCCGCCCGTCGACTTCGCCAGCATATAGGTGTCGTAGACCCAATGCGCCGTGTTCGGGCTGCATTGCGGCCCCGTGAGGTCGGCCGTGGCCGCGCCGACGTTGATGTAGACCTTGTTCTTCTCCCTCGCGACGGAGTTCACGGCGAGGCCCACCGAGGAGGTCGGCACGTCGAGGATCATGTCGACGCCCTGGTCGTACCATTGGCGCGCGATGTTCACGCCGACATCGGGGCGGTTCTGATGGTCGGCGCCGACGATCTCGATGTTGAAGCCGCGGCCATTGCCGAACTCCTGCGCCGCGATCTGCGCCATGATGACGCCGTTCGGCCCGCCGATGTCGCGATAGGGGCCGGACTGGTCGTTCATCACGCCGATCTTGATGGTATTCGCCTGCGCGCGGGCGCTGCGGAACGGCAGCGCGCCGAGGGCGGCGCCGGCGGTCGCGCCGAGAACGGCACGGCGGTCGAGGTTGGTCATCAGATTGGTCTCCCTGGATATCCGGGGCGGGCGGTCTGCGCCGCCTCGCCCCCGTGTTGCGGTGCTTAGCGAACCAGAGCGCAGCCTCCCTGGGCGATCGGACGGAAGGCCTGGTCGGCGGGCGTCGTGCTGAGCAGCTTGTAGTAGTCCCAGGCGCCGCGGCTCTCGGAAGGCGGCTTCACCTCGAAGAGGTAGGACGGGTGGATCTTGCGGCCATCGGCGCGGATGCTGCCCGCCCCGAAGGCGTCGTCCTCGGTCGGCATGGCCTTCATCTTCGCGACCGCGTCGGCGCCGCTGGCCTTGGCCGCGGGCACGCCCATCTCGGCCACGGCCTTCAGGTAGTGCAGCACCGAGGAGTAGCAGCCGGCCTGCACCATCGAGGGCTTGGCCCCACCCGGCAGCGCCAGGCGCGTGGAGAAGCCGCGCGTCTTGTCGTTGAGATCCCAGTAGAAGGTCTCGGTCAGCACCAGACCCTGCGCCGTCTGCAGCCCGAGCGAATGCACGTCGGTGATGAAGACCAGCAGACCCGCCAGCTTGGTGCGGCCGCCGCGCGTCAGCCCGAACTCCGCCGCCTGCTTGATGGTGTTGATCGTGTCGCCGCCCGCATTGGCGAGACCCACGACCTGCGCCCGGCTCGCCTGGGCCTGCAGCAGGAAGGAGGAGAAGTCGGTCGTGCCGGGGAAGGGCGTGCGCACCGAACCCACCACCCGGCCGCCCGCGCCGCGCACGAATTCCGAGGCGTCGCGCTCCAGCGCGTGGCCGAAGGCGTAGTCGGCGGTGATGAAGAACCAGCTCTGCCCGCCCGCCCGCACCATCGCGCCGCCGGTGGAGCTGGAGAGCATCCAGGTGTCATAGGTCCAGTGGATGGTGTTGGGCGTGCAGGCGCTGCCGGTGAGGTCGGAGGAGGCCGCCCCCGAATTCAGCATCACCTTGTTCTTCTCGCGCGTGATGTTGTTCACCGCGAGCGCGACCGAGCTCGTCGGCACGTCGATGAGGACGTCCACGCCGTCGCGGTCGATCCATTGCCGCGCGACCGTGGAGCCGACATCCGGGCGGTTCTGATGGTCGGCCGAAACGACCTCCACATTGATCCCGCGCTGGGTGATCCCGCTCTCCTGCACGGCCATCTGCACGGCGCGCAGCGAGCCCGGCCCGGCGAGGTCGCGGTAGAGCCCCGACATGTCGGTCAGCACGCCGATCTTGATGGTATTCGCCTGCGCGCGGGCCCGGCCCGGAAGGCCTCCGGCGAGGGGCGCCGCAGCGGCGGCGGAGAGGAGGGTGCGACGTTGAATGGTCATAGGCTCGTTTGCTCCCGTGCGGCGTCCGCGAAGGTCAGACGCTCAGATACTGGTTGAGGCGGTCCAGCGAGGAATTGAGTTCCGCGTTCGGCACCATGTCCATCACGCGGCCATGCTCCATCACGTAGTGACGGTCGGCCACGGTCTGGGCGAAGCGGAAGTTCTGCTCGACGAGAAGGACGGTGAAGCCGCGCGTCTTCAGCTCGCGGATGGTGCGGCCGATCTGCTGCACGATGACCGGCGCCAGGCCCTCCGAGGGTTCGTCGAGCAGCAGCAGCTTGGCCCCGGTGCGCAGGATGCGCCCGATCGCCAGCATCTGCTGCTCGCCGCCCGAGAGCTTGGTGCCCGGGCTGTGCGCGCGCTCCTTGAGATTGGGGAAGAGCGTGTGGATTTCGGCCACGGAAAGCCCGCCCGGCCGCAGCATCGGCGGCAGCATGAGGTTTTCCGTCACGTCGAGCGAGGCGAAGATGCCGCGCTCCTCGGGGCAATAGCCGATACCGGTGCGGGCGATCAGGTCCGAGCGCAGCCCGATAAGCTCCGTGCCATCGAACCTGATCGAGCCCGCGCGGCGGCCGACGAGGCCCATGATGGCGCGCAGGGTCGAAGTCTTGCCGGCGCCGTTGCGGCCCAGCAGCGTCACGACCTCGCCTTCGGCGATGTCGATGTCCACGCCGTGCAGGACGTGGCTCTCGCCGTACCAGGCTTCCAGGCCCTGGATCTTGAGCATGGGATCAGACATGCAGGCTGCTCTCCGGAACGCCGACGCTGGAGGGGTCGGTCCCCAGATAGGCCGCCTGGACATCGGGGTTGCGGCTGACCGAGGCGTAGTCGCCCTCGGCCAGGACCTCGCCGCGGGCCAGCACGGTGATCCGGTCGCACAGGCCTTCGACCACCTTGAGGTTGTGCTCCACCAGCAGAACGGTGCGCCCCACGGAGACGCGCTTGATGAGGGTGACGATGCGGTCCACGTCGTCATGGGTCATGCCGGCGGTCGGCTCGTCGAGCAGCATCATCACCGGCTCTAGCGCGAGGGTGGTCGCGATCTCCAGCGCGCGCTTGCGGCCATAGGGAAGCTGGCCGGCCTGCAGCGGGGCGTATTCGGTGAGGCCGACATCCTCCAGCAGCTCGCGGGCGCGGGCGTCGTATTGCTTCAGCGCCGAATCCGAGCGCCAGAAATCGAAGCTCGCGCCGCGGGCGCGCTGAAGCGCCAGGCGGACGTTCTCCAGGACCGAAAGATGCGGGAAGACGGCCGAGATCTGGAACGAGCGGACCAGGCCCAGCCGCGCCACCTCGGCCGGCTTCATGTTGGTGATGTCCCGCCCATCATAGGTGATGGTGCCGCGCGTCGGCTGCAGGAATTTGGTGAGCAGATTGAAGCAGGTCGTCTTGCCTGCCCCATTCGGGCCGATCAGCCCGTGGATGCTACCGCGGCGGATGGAGAGGTTGACGTTCTGCACGGCGAGAAAGCCGAGGAACTCCTTGGTCAGCCCCTGGGTCTCCAGAATCGTATCGCTCACTCGTCCGCATCCCCTTGGTGTCATTTCCCTGAAGCCAGTTCTTGTCCGGCCTTATCGCCTGTATGACGAGGCGGGCGATGCCTTGCAAGCATCATCGCTGGTGCCGTCACCGCCTTGAATTCAACCGGACATATTCCGCTTGGCGGCCGTGCTCGGCGTAACCCATCCCGACCCTGGATCCCCTCCACCCGTCAGCCCGCCCACGCGTGGGAAGGGGCGCCCGGGCGTCGAGCGGCTTTCGGAGGATCATGCCTTCACCTTTGCGTGGCCGGGGAGGAAAATCCCGGCAGCCCAGTTTTCCGTTGAGCCGGCGGCCCGGCAGCTTCAGACTTTCTCCTCCGCGGAGGAGAGTTCCGGCATTGGGAAAATATGAGCGGCCGCGCGCGCTCGGCGATGCGCTGCAGGTCCTCGCGAGCGCCGAGTGCCAGGTCCTGGCAGGGGGCACCGACATCTTTCCCGCGCGGGCGCATGCGGCGGCCTGGGGCGCGCCGCGTGAGGCGCATCTGCTCGACATCACCGCCATCGAGATGCTGCGCGGGATATCGCGCGAGGGAGGCGCCTGGCGCATCGGCGCGGCGACGAGCTGGGCCACGCTGCGCGATGCGGATCTGCCGCCCGGCTTCGATGCACTGCGCGAGGCGGCGCGGCAGGTCGGCGGACGGCAGGTCCAGGCGCGCGGAACTCTGGGCGGCAATCTCTGCAACGCCTCGCCGGCCGCCGATGGCGTGCCGCCGCTGCTGGTGCTGGAGGCCGAGGTGGAGCTGGCGAGCCTGCGCGGATCGCGACGGCTGCAACTGACGGAATTCATCCTGGGCAACCGCCGCACGGCGCGGGCGCAGGACGAGCTGCTGGTCGCGATCCATGTGCCCGACGCCATGGCGCGATCGCCCTCGGTCTTCCTCAAGCTGGGATCGCGCGCGCATCTGGTGATCTCCATCGCGATGGTCGCGGCCAATGCCGCCGGGCGCGTGGCGGTGGGCTCCTGCTCGGAGGTCGCGCGGCTGCTGGACGAGCGCGGGCTGGCACCCATCGACGATGTGCGCGCCACTGCCGACTATCGCCGGATCGCCGCCGCCGAGCTCGTCGCCCGCGCGCGGGAGCGGCTGGCCGCATGACCTCGCTGCAGGTGAACGGCGCGGCGCGGGAGCTCGACCTTCCCGGCCAGACCCGGCTCGCCGATGCGCTGCGCGATGCGCTCGGCCTGACGGGCACGAAGATCGGCTGCGATGCCGGGGATTGCGGGGCGTGCACGGTGCTGGTGGACGGCGCGCAGGCCTGCGCCTGCCTCACGCCGCTCGGGCAATGCGAGGGGGCGGCGGTCGAGACCATCGAGGGCCTGGCCGCGATGGCGGAGGGCCAGGCGCTGATGGCGCGTTTTCTCGCGCATGGCGCCGCGCAATGCGGGATCTGTACGCCGGGAATGCTGATGGCGGGGACGGAGCTGTTGCGCCGGAACGCTACGCCGTCCGAGTCCGAGGTGGAGGAAGCCTTGGGCGGCGTGCTCTGCCGCTGCACCGGCTACCGACGGATCATCGACGCGATCCGTGGCGTCGATGCCGTGACGGAAGCGGGCGCCGTCGGCGATCGCCTGCCGCGCCTGGACGGCCTGCCGAAGCTGGATGGCACGGAGCTCTACGGCGCCGATCTCGCCCCGGCCCATGCGCTCTGGCTGCGCGCCATCCGCAGCCCGCATGCGCATGCGCGCTTCGTCCTTGGGAAGATGGCGGATTTCCTGGCCGCGCATCCCGGCATCCGCGCGGTGCTGAGCGCGAAGGATGTGCCCGGCCGCAACGGCTACGGCATCTATCCCCATCTCAAGGATCAGCCCGTCTTCGCCGAGGAGCGCGTGCTCTATCGCGGCGATCCGGTCTGCGCCGTGGTCGGCACGCGCGCGGCGGTGGAGGCGCTGCGCTTCGAGGCCCTGCCCATCGCCTGGGAGGTGCTGCCGCCGCTCACCGATCCCGGCACGGCCCTGCGATCCGCGCCCCTGCACGCTGCGTTCCCCGATAACGTGCTGACCACGGGCTTTGTGCGCCGGGGCGATGCCGAAGCGGCGCTGGCGGCCTGCGCGCATGTGACCTGGGGCGAGTGGCGGACCGGCTTCGTCGAGCACGCCTATCTCGAGCCCGAGGCCGGCTTCGCGCGGCGGGTCCGGCCGGAGGCCGGCGAGGGCGACGTATCTGACCGCATCGAGCTCTGGTCCAGCACCCAGGCGCCGGGGATGGATCGCGAGGAGGTGGCCGGCGTGCTCGGCCTTTCGATGGACCGGGTGCGCATCATCCCCTCGGCCTGCGGCGGTGGCTTCGGCGGCAAGCTGGATGCGGGGATCCAGCCCATGCTCGCGGTCGCGGCCTGGGTGATGGACCATCCCGTCCGCGCCATCTGGTCGCGGACCGAGAGCATGGCCGCCAGCACCAAGCGCCACCCCGCGCGCATCACCGCCCGTGCCGGCTGCGATGCGGAGGGCCGCCTCGTCGCGCTCGATTTCGAGGGCCTCTATGACACCGGCGCCTATGCGAGCTGGGGCCCCACGGTTGCGGGCCGCGTGCCGGTGCATGCCACCGGGCCCTACCGCGTGCCGCATGTCCGCGCCCGGGCGCGGGCCGTGCACACGCATCAGCCGCCCTCAGGTGCCTTTCGCGGCTTCGGCGTGCCGCAGGCCGCCATCGCGCAGGAGATGCTGTGGGACCGCCTGGCCGATGCCTGCGGGCTGGACCGGCTGGAGTTCCGTCTTCGCAACGCCCTCGTCGCCGGCGACACCACGGCCACCGGCCATCGCCTGGAGCACTCGGCCGGTCAGCGCCTGTGCTTCGAGGCGCTGCGCCCCGCCTGGCGCGAATGGCGCGACAAGGCCGCCGCGCGCAACGCGGCCGGCGGCGTCCTGCGCCACGGCGTGGGCGTGGCCGGCATGTGGTACGGCATCGGCAACACCGCCATGTCCAACCCCTCCGAGATGCGGATCGTGCTGGGGGTGGACGGGCGCATCACCTTCTTCAACGGCGCGGTCGATATCGGCCAGGGCAGCAGCACGGTGCTCATCCAGATCGCGGCCGAGACGCTGGGCCTTCCGGTCGAGGCCCTGGCCCATGTGAACGGCGACACGGCGCGGACGCTGGATGCCGGCAAGACCAGCGCCTCGCGCCAGACCTTCGTCAGCGGCCGCGCCGCGCTGGAGGCGGCGGCGGATCTGCGCGAGAAGATCCTGCGCGGGAGCAACGGCAAGCTCGGCTGGGACGGCGCGCTGACGCTGGACGGCGCGCCCTTCCGCCCGCCCGAGCCCATCGAGGGCCATGGCCGCTTCGATCCGCCCACCGTCCCTCTCAATGCGAACGGGCAGGGCATCCCCTACGCCACCTATGGCTTCGCCGCGCAGCTCTGCGCGCTCGCCGTCGACGTGAAGCTCGGCACGGTGAAGCTGGAGCGCTTCGTCGCCGCGCATGACGTAGGCCGCGCCATCAACCCGACCCTGGTCGAGGGCCAGATCCATGGCGGCATCGCCCAGGGCATCGGCCTGGCGCTGATGGAGGAATACCTTCCCGGCCGCACCGAGAACCTGCACGACTACCTGATCCCCACCTTCGGCGACGTGCCGCCCATCGACTGCATCCTGATCGAGGAGCGCGAGCCGCTCGGCCCCTTCGGCGCCAAGGGCGTGGGCGAGCCGGCCCTGGTCGCGACCGCGCCCGCCATCCTCTCCGCCATCCGCGACGCGACGGGGGCCGAGATCCACCGCATTCCGGCCTTGCCGCATCGGGTGCTGGAGGCGCTAAAATCCACGGGCAGATGGTAGATCGCACCGCAATCTTCGGCGCCGCCGAGGCCGATGGCATCGTCCGTTGCGATGCCTGCCCGGTGCTCTGCCGCATTCGCCCCGGCCGGGCCGGCGCCTGCCATCGCTATGCCAATGACGATGGCGCGCTCATCCGCACCGATCCGCTGCTCCTGCTGCGCCGGACCATCGAGGCGGGCGGGCCGCTCGTCCCCTTCCTCGATGCCGCGCGGGACTGGGACGGCGGCATCGCCCCACCCGCCCAGGAGGTCTTCGTCACGGCCATCGGGGCGGGCACCACCTATCCCGACTACAAGCCCGCGCCCTTCATCGTCGGTTCGCGGCATGCGGGCGTGGACACGGTCACCGTCGTGACCGAGGGGATCTTCAGCTATTGCGGCCTCAAGGCGAAGATCGACACGGACCGCCATCTCGGCCCGGAAGCCGCGCGCGTGATGCATGAGGGCGAGCAGATCGGCCATGTCACCACGGCGGAATACGGCTCGCAGATGCTCAGCCTGGGTGGCGTGCGGCATCTGACCGGCGGCTCGAAGCGCGAGGGGACCGTCACCTGCGCGGCCCTGCTGGCGCTGTGCCGCAAGGAGGCGATCGAGGTCGCGATCGAGGGCGGCGCGACGCTCGTGCTCCAGGCCGGGGCCGCGCCCATCGTGAACGGCGTGCCCGAGCGCCGCATGCGGGTGGGCTGCGGCTCGGCCGCCATCGGCATCTTCGCCCGGCAGTGGCAGGGGCATGTGGACGAGGTGATCGTGGTGGATGACCACATCACCGGTGTCCTCACCGAGCATCAGGCCGGCAAGTGCCTGGACATGCGCCCCTCGGGCATCCGCGTCCGCGGCCGGCGCTCCACGCCCGGGCGCTATTTCCAGGTGGCGCATCCCGGGATGGGCTGGGGCGGCACCGACATTTCCGACCCGCTGACCATCATCGAGAGCATCGACCCCCGGCTCGCCTGGCCGGGGCTGCGCCTGCTGCTGACGACCACCACCGGCGAGGACTCGCTGTATCTGGAGTTGGACGCGGCCCTGCGTCCGGTCCCCGCGCCCATGCCGCGCGCCGTCGCGGACACCGTCGCGCGCATCGGCGAGAATTGCGAACCGGCTTTGACCTCCCTCCTCTTTGTGGCGGGGGCGGGGGGATCGCTGCGCGCCGGGGTCACGGAAAACCCCATCCTCCTGACCCGCGGCGTCCAGCGCGGCGAGGTGCGGGTGACCATGGGGGGCGCGCCCTGCTATCTCTATCCGGGTGGAGGGATCACCATCATGACGGATGTCCTGGCCATCCCGGACCGGGCCTTCGGCCATGTGCCGACGCCGGCCCTGGTCGCGCCGCTCGAATTCACGCTGCGCGCCGATCTCTACGCCGCCCTTGGCGGCCATGTGGACCAGGCGCTGAGCCTGGAGGCGCTGCTTGCCCAATACGGCCAAGGCGCGACCCATGAGGACTGGCCCGCCGGAAATCCCTGGCCCGGCGCGCCGGGATGAGCGACGGCCCGCCGCCGCACCGCGCCCTGTTGCCGGACGGACGCCTGCATCTGCAGGACGGGCCGATCGATCTGGTCATCGGCCTGGAGGGAGACCGCGCCGCCGTCCTGGCGGCGCGCGAGGCCGCCTGGCGGTCCCTGCACGGCGTGCTGGCCGGGCTGATCGAGGAACTGCCGCTGTTGCGCGCGCCTTTGCTCGGCCGGCTGCCGGAACTGCGCCACCCCGTCGCCCGCCGCATGGCCGAAGCCGCCTGGCCGTATCGGGCGCAATTCGTGACGCCCATGGTCGCCGTGGCCGGCGCCGTTGCCGAGCATGTGGTGGCTGCCATCGCCGCCATTCCCGGCATCTCGGTGGCGCATGTGAACAATGGCGGCGACATCGCGCTCCACCTCTCGCCCGCCAGCTGCCTCAGGGTCGGGTTGATGGAGGGACCGGAGGCGGCGGGGCCCGATGGCCTCGCGGTGATCCGGGGGGATGGCGCGGTGCGCGGCATCGCGACCTCCGGCTGGCGGGGGCGGAGCTTTTCGCTCGGCATTGCCGATGCGGTGACGGTGGTGGCCCTGGGGGCCGCGCAGGCCGATGCGGCCGCCAGCATCATCGCTAATGCCGTGGATGTGGAGCATGCCGCCGTGATCCGCCGGCCGGCCGAGAGCCTCGATCCGGACAGCGACCTCGGCGGCCTGCCGGTCACCGTCGACGTCGGGGCGCTGCCGCCGGAGCTGGCGGCCATGGCGCTGGACCGAGGCACGGCTTGCGCCGAAGCCCTGCTGGGCCGTGGCCTGATCCTGGGCGCCTGCCTGAGGCTCCAGGGCCAGGTGCGGCTGTCCGGCCTGCTGGCGCTCGGAGATGAAGTCTCCGCGTCCCATTCATGACACAGGATCGGGTTACCAGGAATCAATGCCTTGGACCGTTTTGCGGATGTTCAAGGCTCCGTGAAACCATCTAGCTTGCCGACAGCGAGGAGACACCGATGAAGACGTTTGATCCGAGGCTTCGGCGCCGGCTGCTGGTTCTGAACCTGGCGGCCTTGGGCGGAACCGTCGCCTCCGGTGATGCCTCGGCGCAGGGCGGCAAGACGCGCCAGCAGCCCGCCCCGGCCCGCCCTCCCGGCACGGGGACCAGCGATTCCGACCCGAACGACCCCCCCGGCCAGGGCCGCGGCGGCAGCGGCGGCGGCTCCGGGACCAGCGATTCCGACCCGAACGATCCCCCCGGCCAGGGGCGCGGCGGCAGCGGCGGTCGTTCCGGGATGAGCGATTCCGATCCCAACGATCCTCCCGGCCAGGGTCGCGGCGGCAGCGGCGGGCGTGGGACCAGCGATTCCGACCCCAATGACCCGCCGGGTCAGGGCCGTGGCGGCAGCGGGGGTGTCACGGACAATGATCCGAACGATCCGCCAGGGCGCGGCCGGGGCGGATCGCGCCAGCCCCAGGGCCCGACCGACAATGACCCGAACGACCCGGCCGGCCGTGGGCGCGGCCCGCAGCAGCCCTCGCCGGGCGGAAAGACCCCCCAGCGGCCGCCCCAGCAGCGCCCCGGGATCAGCGATTCCGATCCGAACGATCCGCCGGGCCAGGGCCGTGGCGGCTCGCGCCCCGCGCAGCCCTCGGGGCCGACGGACAATGATCCGAACGACCCGCCGGGTCGCGGTCGTGGGCCCAATCCCGGCCGGAAGATCTGAACCGGCCAGGGGTTTAGGCCGGGGGATTAGGCCGGGGGCTTAGCCCCGGTCCAGCGGCTCCAGCGCGTCGCCCACGCAGACGCGCCCGCCCTCCAGCACCTCGGCCTGCACGCCGAGATCGGCATGGCCGAAATGCTCAAAGAGGGTGCGGGGCGGGCGGGCGTCGCGCTCGGCGGTGGCGGGGTTCACCTCCGTCGCCGGGCAGCGGACGATCCGCTTCCAGACCCGCAGCCGCGCCTGTCCGAGCTGGATCTCGCGCCCCATCAGGGCGAAGTCGCCCCATTCGGCGCCGCCGGACACATATATATTGGCGCGGAAGCGCAGCGGATCGAGCCGCATCCCCGCCGCCCGCTCCAGCGCGGCGAGGCTCGCCAGCGAGATGATCGACACGGATTTCTGCGGAATATCGGTGAAATTATAGCCAGGCGCGTCCACGAGTCGCAGGCGGCCGCGCGCCTCCTCGGCCATATAGGCGGTCATATAGTCCTCGGCCTCGGCCCGGCCCGCGGGCGTGCGGACGTCGACCGACAGGGTTTCGCCGTCCGGCTTGTGGATCGTCAGATGGCCGGTCCTGGGGTCATAGGCGGTGTGCAGCTTCACCAGCCGGGCATTGGCCGCGAGGCAGGCGAAATGCGTCTTGCGCATCCAGACCGGGGCGGCCGGGTCGAAGGGGGCATCGCCCTGGGCGAAGGCGAAGCGGCGGTCGTGGGGGAGGCACTCGCCCGGCGTGAGGGAGACGTCCTCCAGCGCTTCGGCCGAGAGACCCTTCACGGGGTATCGATAGATGTGTTCGACGCGCATGACTTCTTGTGCTCCTACCCCAGTGATCACCCTTGAATCACACTATCCCTCATTCCCACAATGAGATGCGACAGGCGCAGCCCGATCGGGGGCGCCTTGAGACATCGTCGCCTCGAGAGGGACAGCAAGACCTATGGATCTGGAAAAATTCACCGAACGCGCCCGCGGTTTTCTTCAGGCGGCGCAGACCATCGCCATCCGCGAATATCACCAGCGCCTGACGCCCGAGCATCTGCTCAAGGCGCTGCTCGATGACGAGCAGGGCGCGGCCTCGGGGCTGATCGGCGCCGCCGGCGGCGATGTGAATGCCGTGCGCGGCGCCGTCGAGGCGGACATCCGGAAGATTCCCGCCGTGCAGGGCGGCAATGCCGGCCAGGCGCCGCAGCTCACGCCCGAGCTGGTCCGTGCGCTCGACGCCGCGCAGCAGGCCGCGACCCAGGCCGGCGACGCCTATGTGGCGCAGGACCGCATGCTGCTGGGCCTGGCCGCCGCCGCCAGCCCGGCGCAGGCCGCGCTCAAGGCCGGGCGGATCACCGCCCCCGTCCTGGAGGAGGCCATCACCCGTCTCCGCAAGGGCCGCAAGGTGGACGCGCCCAGCGCCGAGGAGAGCTTCGACGCCCTGAAGAAGTATTCGCGCGACCTCACCGAGGCGGCGCGGGCCGGCAAGCTCGACCCCGTGATCGGCCGCGACGAGGAGATCCGGCGCACCATCCAGGTGCTCGCCCGGCGGACGAAGAACAATCCGGTCCTGATCGGCGAACCCGGCGTGGGCAAGACGGCGATCGTGGAAGGCCTGGCCCTGCGTATCGCCCGTGGCGACGTGCCCGAGGCGTTGAAGAATCAGCGCGTCATGTCGCTGGATCTCGGCGCCATGGTGGCCGGAGCGAAGTATCGCGGTGAATTCGAGGAGCGCCTGAAGGGCGTCCTGAAGGAAATCGAAGATGCGGCCGGGCAGGTCATCCTCTTCATCGACGAATTGCACACGCTGATCGGCGCAGGCAAGGCCGATGGCGCGATGGATGCTTCCAATCTGCTCAAGCCGGCCCTGGCGCGGGGCGAGCTGCATTGCATCGGCGCGACCACGCTGGATGAATACCGCAAGCATATCGAGAAGGACGCGGCCCTCGCACGGCGCTTCCAGCCGGTGCTGGTGGGCGAGCCGAGCGTGGCGGACACCGTCAGCATCCTGCGCGGCATCCGCGAGAAATACGAGCTGCATCATGGGGTTCGCATCACCGACGGCGCGCTGGTGGCGGCCGCGACGCTCAGCAATCGCTACATCACCGACCGCTTCCTGCCCGACAAGGCGATCGACCTCGTGGACGAGGCCGCGAGCCGGCTGCGCATGGAGGTCGACAGCAAGCCCGAGGAGCTGGACGAGCTCGATCGGCGCCTGCTCCAGCTCAAGATCGAGCGGGAGGCGCTGAAGCGCGAGGAGGATCAGGCTTCGAAGGACCGGCTGGAGAAGCTGGAGGCGGAACTCAGCGAGCTGGGCGAGAAATCGGCGGCCATGACCGCGAGCTGGGAGTCCGAGAAGGGGCAGGTCGTCGAGAGCCAGAAGCTCAAGGAGCAGCTGGACCAGGCCCGCACCGAGCAGGATCTCGCCGAGCGGCGGGGTGACCTGAACAAGGCGGCCGAGCTGCGCTACGGCACGATTCCCGCGCTGGAGAAGCAGATCGCCGATGCCGGGAAGACCGGGGCCAAGCTCGTCAACGAGGCGGTGACCGAGGAGGGCATCGCCGCGGTGGTGAGCCGTTGGACCGGGGTTCCGGTCGAAAAGATGCTCGAGGGCGAGCGGGCCAAGCTGCTCCGGATGGAGGATGAGCTCCGGCGGAGGGTCGTGGGCCAGGAGGAGGCGCTGGAGGCGGTGTCCAAGGCCGTGCGGCGCGCCCGTGCCGGGCTGCAGGACCCCCATCGGCCGATCGGCAGCTTCCTGTTCCTCGGCCCCACGGGCGTGGGCAAGACCGAGCTGGTGAAGGCCGTGGCCTCGTTCCTCTTCGATGACGACCGCGCCATGACCCGCATCGACATGAGCGAATTCATGGAGAAGCACGCGGTGGCCCGGCTGATCGGCGCCCCTCCGGGCTATGTCGGCTATGAGGAGGGCGGCACGCTGACGGAGGCGGTCCGCCGGCGGCCCTATCAGGTGATCCTCTTCGACGAGGTCGAGAAGGCGCATGAGGATGTGTTCAACATCCTCCTCCAGGTGCTGGACGACGGGCGGCTGACGGACGGGCAGGGGCGGACGGTCGATTTCCGCAACTGCATCATCGTCCTGACCAGCAACCTGGGCTCGCAGGCGATCGCGGAGCTCCCGGAGGATGCGGATGTCGAGATGGCGCGGCCGGCGGTGATGCGGGCGGTGCGCGAGCGCTTCCGGCCGGAATTCCTGAACCGCCTGGACGAGGTGGTGCTGTTCAGCCGCCTGGCGCGGCAGGACATGGGCCAGATCGTGGATATCCAGCTGCAGCGGCTGCGTGGCCTGCTGGACGAGCGGAAGATCACGCTCACCCTGGACGCCGATGCCCGGGATTGGCTGGCCGAGGCGGGGTATGACCCCATCTACGGGGCCAGGCCGCTGAAGCGGGTGATCCAGCGCAACCTCCAGGACCGTCTGGCGGGGCTGTTGCTGGAGGGCGCGGTCAAGAATGGCGACTCGCTGGAGGTCGGCGTGGGCGATGACGGCCTCGAGGTTGCGGTCAAGGAGGCCGCCGGCATTTAGGTCCTCATGACCGTTATGCGCGAGTAACATGCTGAAGGGCTTTACAGTTCTGTGTCGCTCTCATAAAAGCCGCTTCACCGGACGAGCACTGAGGCGCTTCGGACGGTGGGCTGGCTGGGGCGCTGAGGTGCTTCGGTTGGTTGTCTTGGGTGGGTTGACGTGGCTGAGGCAACTCGGCTAGGAAGCCCTCCCGCTGCTCAGGGGCAACTCTGGTGGTAACGGTCGGTGGGATGCAAGTCCTGCTGCGTTGTTTTACATTCGAATCTGTTGATGCAGATGAGTATAGTGCGCGTTTATATTGATGCCATGGTTTGGTGTTGATGTTGAGCGGATTGGCTCTTGGATCTGGATGCGTGGTTGGCGCTGCTGGGCTTAGGTTTGGTTGGTGTTGGCTGCGGGTTTTTGGTTTGGGCTGATTTGGTGATGTCGATGCTGGGCGTGGAAGTAGGGTTTAGGATGGTGGGTTGGCCTGATCTTCGGATTGGGTGATGAACCTGAGAGTTTGATCCTGGCTCAGAGCGAACGCTGGCGGAATGCTTAACACATGCAAGTCGCACGGGCAGCAATGTCAGTGGCGGACGGGTGAGTAACGCGTAGGAATGTGTCCTAAGGTGGGGGATAACGTCGGGAAACTGGCGCTAATACCGCATATGTCCTGAGGGACAAAGCAGCGATGCGCCTTTGGAGCAGCCTGCGTCCGATTAGCTTGTTGGTGAGGTAAAGGCTTACCAAGGCGACGATCGGTAGCTGGTCTGAGAGGATGATCAGCCACACTGGAACTGAGACACGGTCCAGACTCCTACGGGAGGCAGCAGTGGGGAATATTGGACAATGGGCGCAAGCCTGATCCAGCAATTCCGCGTGGGTGAAGAAGGTCTTCGGATTGTAAAGCCCTTTCGACGGGGACGATGATGACGGTACCCGTAGAAGAAGCCCCGGCTAACTTCGTGCCAGCAGCCGCGGTAATACGAAGGGGGCTAGCGTTGCTCGGAATGACTGGGCGTAAAGGGCGCGTAGGCGGCACACACAGTCAGGCGTGAAATTCCTGGGCTTAACCTGGGGGCTGCGTTTGATACATGTGAGCTAGAGGATGGAAGAGGCTCGTGGAATTCCCAGTGTAGAGGTGAAATTCGTAGATATTGGGAAGAACACCGGTGGCGAAGGCGGCGAGCTGGTCCATTACTGACGCTGAGGCGCGAAAGCGTGGGGAGCAAACAGGATTAGATACCCTGGTAGTCCACGCTGTAAACGATGTGCGCTGGATGTTGGGTGACTTAGTCACTCAGTGTCGTAGCTAACGCGATAAGCGCACCGCCTGGGGAGTACGGCCGCAAGGTTGAAACTCAAAGGAATTGACGGGGGCCCGCACAAGCGGTGGAGCATGTGGTTTAATTCGACGCAACGCGCAGAACCTTACCAGCTCTTGACATCTGTCGGACTTCGCAGAGATGCGTTGGTGCCCGCAAGGGAACGGCAAGACAGGTGCTGCATGGCTGTCGTCAGCTCGTGTCGTGAGATGTTGGGTTAAGTCCCGCAACGAGCGCAACCCTCGCCTCTAGTTGCCAGCATGTTTGGGTGGGCACTCTAGAGGAACTGCCGGTGACAAGCCGGAGGAAGGTGGGGATGACGTCAAGTCCTCATGGCCCTTATGAGCTGGGCTACACACGTGCTACAATGGCGGTGACAATGGGAAGCCAGGTCGCGAGGCCGAGCGGATCCCAAAAAGCCGTCTCAGTTCGGATTGCACTCTGCAACTCGGGTGCATGAAGGTGGAATCGCTAGTAATCGCGGATCAGCATGCCGCGGTGAATACGTTCCCGGGCCTTGTACACACCGCCCGTCACACCATGGGAGTTGGTTTTACCTTAAGTGTCTAGGCTAACCGCAAGGAGGCCGGTCACCACGGTAGGGTCAGCGACTGGGGTGAAGTCGTAACAAGGTAGCCGTAGGGGAACCTGCGGCTGGATCACCTCCTTTCAAGGATACCTGACGATCGTGGATGGTTCGCTGTCCTGGTATTGTCGGGTTCCGACAAGACTAAAATGCTTGTTCATGCCTACCGGCAGGAGCCTGGTTGTCCCGGATGGGATGGCTTGGGTGAGAGCGAATGAACCCTATAGACGCGCTTTTGCTGATATTGCCGGGTCGATCTGACCGGGTCTGCGTGCGATGCCGCGGAGAGAGCAATCTTTCTGGGCGCTGACCGCGTATCCTGGTTTGGAGAGCTTGGTTTGACTGGCTGGGTTGACTAGCCTTGGGGCTCCGGTCTGTCTGAGAGGTCCTGGTTGGTTCTCTCGGCTGGGTCTTGGGCTTTGGGCCAGTAGCTCAGTTGGTTAGAGCACACGCTTGATAAGCGTGGGGTCGGAGGTTCAAGTCCTCCTTGGCCCACCAAAGCCTCGGAGGTCTTTTGCGGCGTATGCCGCGGGGTTTCGGGGGCGTAGCTCAGTGGTAGAGCACCTGCTTTGCAAGCAGGGGGCCGTCGGTTCGATACCGACCGTCTCCATACTGTGTGAACTGGTGTTCGGAAGTTTTGCCTCGAGGGTCGAGTGGCTTTGGTCATTCCCTGGAGGGCGCGCACGTGCCTCTGCACGACAGATTTCGCGATCCGGCGAAAGGCCCCAGAAGGGTCTGAGCCGGGGAGCGGTGTTGTTTGACAGGTGAATCGGAATGGTTGGTCACGACGTATCGTGGTCGCTGAGCTGCGCGAGCGGCTTGGGGATTGGGATGCGGCGTGAACAAGTGAAGTGAATAAATTGAGTAGTAGCTGAGCATTTAGTTTGGGCTGCACAGAACGTGCGTGGGGCTTGGTCCTGCGTGTGGGTATGTGTGGTTCTGATGAGCGCGATAAGAGCGTTCGGTGGATGCCTTGGCGCCAAGAGGCGATGAAGGACGTGGCACGCTGCGATAAGCTGCGGGGAGATGCGAGCAATCGTTGATCCGCGGATTTCCGAATGGGGAAACCCACTCGAAAGAGTATCCGCACCTGAATACATAGGGTGTGGAGGCGAACCCGGGGAACTGAAACATCTCAGTACCTGGAGGAAAAGACATCAACAGAGATTCCCCTAGTAGTGGCGAGCGAACGGGGACCAGGCCAGTGACTTTCGATCAATAAGCCGAGCAGTCTGGAAAGGCTGACCAAAGTGGGTGATAGTCCCGTAGGCATGATGTGGTCGAGAGTACTTGAGTAGGGCGGGGCACGAGAAACCCTGTCTGAACATAGGGGGACCACCCTCTAAGCCTAAATACTCCTTGGCGACCGATAGTGCACAAGTACCGTGAGGGAAAGGTGAAAAGCACCCCGACGAGGGGAGTGAAAGAGACCTGAAACCGGACGCTTACAAGCAGTCGGAGCACCCTTGAGGTGTGACGGCGTACCTTTTGTATAATGGGTCCGCGAGTTCGTGTTGGCAGCAAGCTTAAGCCGTTAGGCGTAGGCGAAGCGAAAGCGAGTCTGAATAGGGCGTTCAGTTGCCGGCATGAGACCCGAAACCGAGTGATCTAGCCATGGCCAGGCTGAAGGTGCGGTAACACGCACTGGAGGGCCGAACCCACGCCTGTTGAAAAAGTCGGGGATGAGCTGTGGCTAGGGGTGAAAGGCCAATCAAACTCGGAAATAGCTGGTTCTCCGCGAAATCTATTGAGGTAGATCCTCGTCTGAACACCACCGGAGGTAGAGCACCGGAAGGGCTAGGGGGGCCCAAAGCCCTACCAAACCCTACCGAACTCCGAATGCCGGTGAGTGATGGGCGGGAGACAGACTGTGGGTGCTAAGGTCCATAGTCGAGAGGGAAACAGCCCAGACCACCAGCTAAGGCCCCCAAATGATGGCTAAGTGGGAAAGCATGTGAGACGGCCAAAACAACCAGGAGGTTGGCTTAGAAGCAGCCATCCTTTAAAGAAAGCGTAATAGCTCACTGGTCTAATAGCTGTCTTGCGGCGAAAATGTAACGGGGCTCAAGCCATCTGCCGAAGCTGTGGATTACACGAAAGTGTAGTGGTAGCGGAGCGTTCCCTAGGCCTGTGAAGGTGAACCGTGAGGTTTGCTGGAGGTATGGGAAGTGCGAATGCGGACATGAGTAGCGATAAAGAGGGTGAGAAACCCTCTCGCCGAAAGTCCAAGGGTTCCTGCGCAAGGCTAATCCGCGCAGGGTGAGCCGGCCCCTAAGGCGAGGGCGACAGCCGTAGCCGATGGGAATCAGGTGAATATTCCTGAGCCCGCCAGAAGTGACGGCCATGAAGTTCTATCACCCCTTATTGGATTGGGGTGGTGGTTGGATTGGTCCGGGAAATAGCTCTGGCATCGGACCGTACCCTAAACCGACACAGGTGGACAGGTAGAGTATACCAAGGCGCTTGAGAGAACTATGCTGAAGGAACTAGGCAAATTGCTCGCGTAACTTCGGGATAAGCGAGACCCATGCTTGCGCAAGCAGGTGTGGGTGGCACAAAGCAGGGGGTGGCGACTGTTTAGTAAAAACACAGGGCTCTGCGAAATCGAGAGATGACGTATAGGGTCTGACGCCTGCCCGGTGCCGGAAGGTTAAAAGGAGATGTGCAAGCATCGAATTGAAGCCCCGGTAAACGGCGGCCGTAACTATAACGGTCCTAAGGTAGCGAAATTCCTTGTCGGGTAAGTTCCGACCTGCACGAATGGCGTAACGACCTCCCCACTGTCTCCAGCATAGACTCAGCGAAATTGAATTCCCCGTGAAGATGCGGGGTACCCGCAGTTAGACGGAAAGACCCTATGAACCTTTACTGCAACTTCGCAGTGGCGCCAGGAAGGGACTGTGTAGGATAGGTGGGAGGCTTTGAAGCATGGGCGCTAGCTTGTGTGGAGCCAACCTTGAAATACCACCCTGTGCCTTTTTGGCGTCTAACCGAGCCTGGTTATCCCGGGCCGGGACCCTGCGTGGTGGGCAGTTTGACTGGGGCGGTCGCCTCCTAAAGTGTAACGGAGGCGCGCGATGGTGGGCTCAAGCCGGTCGGACATCGGCTGTTGAGTGCAAAGGCATAAGCCCGCCTGACTGTGAGCGTGACAGCGCGAACAGAGACGAAAGTCGGCCTTAGTGATCCGGTGGTCCCTCGTGGACGGGCCATCGCTCAACGGATAAAAGGTACTCTAGGGATAACAGGCTGATCTCCCCCAAGAGTCCACATCGACGGGGAGGTTTGGCACCTCGATGTCGGCTCATCGCATCCCGGGGCTGGAGCAGGTCCCAAGGGTTCGGCTGTTCGCCGATTAAAGCGGTACGTGAGCTGGGTTTAGAACGTCGTGAGACAGTTCGGTCCCTATCTGCTGTGGGTGTTGGAGACTTGAGAGGATCTGTCCCTAGTACGAGAGGACCGGGATGGACATACCTCTGGTGCACCAGTTGTCACGCCAGTGGCACCGCTGGGTAGCTAAGTGTGGACGGGATAACCGCTGAAAGCATCTAAGCGGGAAACCCACCTCAAAACCAGGTCTCCCTGAGGGCCGTGATAGACCATCACGTTGATAGGCCGTCTGTGGAAGTGCAGTAATGCACGCAGCTAAGCGGTCCTAATCGCCCGATAGGCTCATCATTCTACACGTGCAGTCCTCGTAAGAGGACACCGCACGCAGCACCAAACCCCACTACCACTCAATCACATCACCAAAACCAACCATTCCAACACCACCTGAACCCTTTCGGTTCGGTGGCCTGGTGCCTATCGCGGAGTTGAAACACCCGATCCCATCCCGAACTCGGCCGTGAAACACTCCTGCGCCTATGGTACTGCCGCTCAAGCGGCGGGAGAGTCGGTCAGCGCCAGGCCACCCAACCGAAAGTCAAACATCCCACATCACGGGGACCCTTAACCCCGCACAGACACCCCCGCGGGGTGGAGCAGCCCGGTAGCTCGTCAGGCTCATAACCTGAAGGTCACAGGTTCAAATCCTGTCCCCGCATCCCAACTTCGCCCGATCACAAAACGCCCCGACAGAAATGTCGGGGCGTTTTGCTGTTCAGGCCCTCGTTAGCCAGCGGCCAGCTTGTTGAGCTGACGATCCACCCGATCGAGCTCCTGCTGACGGAAAGCCAGTCCAGCGGACGCCTCGGCCTGCAGACGGTTCCATTCGGCCGTGAAGTTGCCCACGAAGGCAGCGGAGAGTTCCGGATCCATGGTCGCGGACGCGTCGGCCACGCCACTGCCGGCCGAGCGCCTGCGCGCCATGGCGGCGGAGCAAGGCATCGCGCTGGACGGCCCCGTCGCGGCCTATTGCGGCGGCGCGGTCGCGTCGACGCTGCTCATCGCGGCGCTGGATGAGATTGGCGTCGAGGCCGCGCTCTAACCCGGCGCCTGGTCGGAATGGACGTCCGACAAGTCGCGCCCCGTCGAGGCGTGACGCGAAAGGGGAGCCCCTTGGGGCTCCCCTTCCAGATCAGGCCACAACGGCCCGGTGCAGCAGCCGGTGCTGCCCGCCGAAATCGCCGACGCCGCGATGCTGCACCAGCCGGTTGTCCCAGATCAGCGCCGAGCCCTGCTCCCAGCGGAAGCGCGTCTGGATCTCCGGCGACTTGATCACGTCGAAGAGCAGGCTCAGCACGGCCTGGCTCGCCACCGGGGTCAGGCCGACGATCCGCGTCGCGTAGAGCTCGTTGACGAAGATCTGCTTCCGCCCTGTCTCTGGGTGCGTCTTGATCACAGGCGTCTCGATGGGCGGGTTCTCGGCGCGCTTCTGCGCGAGCAGCTCCGGATCATGGCCGTAGGCGTAGGTGAGGAATCCCTGCGCGTCGAAGGACTGGATGGCGGTCAGCGTCTCCAGCCAGGCGGCGAGCAGCGGGTCCAGCAGATCGTAGGCCGCGGTGGCATTGGCGAAGATGGTGTCGCCGCCGTTGTCGGGCACCACCTCGCCGTAGAGCGCGGTGAAGCGCGTGGGCTCGGGCTGGAAGGCCTGGTCGATGTGCCAGATGTAGTTGGCACGCGTCTTCTTGGTCTTGGAATCGATGGTGTTCATCGCCTTGTTGACCTGCGATTTCGGTGTGTGCGGCGTGCCCATGTATTGCGGGTTGCCGAAGAGCCGCACGACATCCACGAAATCCGCGGCGTCGAAGCTGCCTGGCGCGAAGACGAGGAAACCGCGCGAGAGCAGCTGGTCGTAGAGGAACTGCCGCACCTCGGCATTGCCGAGATGCGTCGTGCGGAAGCCCTCCACCCGCGCGCCCAGGATCGGGCTGTAGGGGATCAGCTTCACGTCGCCGACCTGCTCGGCGCCGCGCAGCCAGGGCGCGACGTCCAGCACGCGGGAGGGATCGATCAGCGGCGCGGCGGGGCGGTTTTCAAGGGTGGAGGCACTCATGGGCTTGGTCCTTTCGGGGTAAGGCGGGCGGGCGCCCGCGCGACGAGCTTGGCGCCCGCATCGCGGTGAAGGCCGAGGCAAAAGGGAACGGCGGCGGCGGAGATGAGTCCCACCGCCACGAAGGCCGTGGAGAAATCGCCGAGGCCCGGCGACTCATGGCCTTGGATCCCCATGGAGGCGCTGAGCACCAGCGCGCCGATCGAGATGCCGATGGCCATGGAGAGCTGCTGGAAGGTGTCGTGGAAGCTCGTGGCCGCGCTCATCCGCGCGGGCGGCACGTCGGCATAAGCGAGGTTGCCGTAGACGTTGAACTGCAGCGACCGTGCGAAGCCGCCGATGACGAGGACGAGGTAGATCAGCAGCTCCGGCCAGCCCGGCCGGAACAGGGCGCAGGCGGCGAGGCTGATCGCGCAGA
>NZ_CBDDFJ010000022.1:0-16486 GCF_965227005.1 Roseococcus sp. | reverse complement strand
GCGCGGAACGTGGCCGATCCGGCCCAGCTCCGGGCGCTGACCGCCGATCTGCGCGAGGTCCTGGGCGCCGGGGCCCCCATCCTGGTGGACCAGGAGGGCGGCCGCGTCGCCCGCCTCAAGCCGCCGCACTGGCCGCAGCACCCGCCCGCCGCCCTCTTCGAGAACGGCCCGGCCCAGGCCGCGCGCGCCGAGGCCGCCGCCATTGGCGCCGAATGCCTGGCCGTGGGGCTGGACGTCGTCTGCGCCCCGCTGCTCGACCTGCGGCTGCCGGGCATGCACCGGGTCATCGGCGACCGCGCCTTCTCCGCCGATCCGGCCGAGGTCGCGCGCCTTGGTGCGGCCTGGATCGCCGGGCTGCGCGACGGCGGTGCGCTGCCCGTCATCAAGCACATCCCCGGCCATGGCCGCGCCACGCTGGACAGCCACGAGGCGCTGCCCGTGGTCGAGGCCTCGCGCGCGGAGCTGGCGCTGGATTTCGCGCCCTTCCGCGACTTGGCCGCCGACGATCTCTGGGCCATGACGGCCCATATCCTCTATCCGGCCCTGGATGCGGAGCGCTGCGCCACACTCTCGCCGTCCATCATTGACGGCGTGATCCGGGGCGAGATCGGCTTCGGCGGCTTCCTCATCTCGGACGATCTGGGGATGAAGGCGCTCAAGGGCGATTTCGGCCAGCTGGCCGGGGCCGTCATGGCCGCCGGCTGCGACGCGGCGCTGCATTGCTCCGGCATCCTGGCCGAGACGGCCGCCGTGCTGGAGGGCTGCCCCCCCCTCACGGACCAGGCACTCGGTCGTCTCGCCGCGTCCCGCGTCCCGGTCTCGGCCTGACGCCATGATGGACATGCTGCCGGAGCTCCTGGTCGCGGTGGCGGCGAGCATCATCGCCATCACCCTGCACGAGGCGGCGCATGGCTATGCCGCGCTGTGGCTCGGCGATCCCACGGCCAAGCTGATGGGCCGGCTCTCGCTCAACCCGATCCGCCATGTGGACCCGATCGGCACGCTGCTCATCCCGGGCGTCCTGCTGGTCTCCCAGCTGCTGACCCTGGGCCGGGTGGACATGATGTTCGGCTGGGCCAAGCCGGTGCCGGTGGATATGCGCAACCTGCGAAATCCGCGCAGCGGCATGATGTGGGTGGCCGCGGCAGGCCCGGTCATGAACTTCTGCCTCGCCTTCATCGCGGCGCTGCTGGTGCATCCGGCGGGGCTGATGGCCGGCTTTCTCTCGGCCGAATCGATGGCGCTGGTCTACCGGTTCCTGGGTCTGTCGATCCTCGCGAACTTGGTGCTCGGCCTGTTCAACCTCTTCCCCATCCCGCCGCTGGACGGCGGCCGCATCGTCGTCGGGCTGCTGCCCTATCGCGCGGCCCTGGCCTATGCGCGGCTTGAACGCTACGGCCTGCTGCTGGTGATCGGCCTGCTCTTCCTGCTGCCCATGGCGGTGCCGGCCTACCAGCCGATGGAGGTCTTCCTCGACTGGATCGTGCGCCCGGCCTTCGCCTTCGTCCTGCGCGCGGCGGGGCACGGCGCGGCATGAGCGTCCCGCAGGAGAGCCTGCTTCTCGACCTCGAAGGCTTCCAGGGCCCGCTCGACGTGCTGCTGGAACTCGCCCGGGCGCAGAAGGTGGATATCCGCCAGATCTCGATCCTGGCCCTGGCCGACCAGTTCATCGCCATCATCGAGGGCGCGCGCCGCATCCGGCTGGAGCTGGCCGCCGAATGGCTGGTCATGGCCGCCTGGCTCGCCTGGCTGAAGTCGCGCCTGCTGCTGCCCGAGGAGGAGCGCGGGCCGGAGGAGGAGGATCCCCTCCTGGCCGCCAGCCGCCTGACCGAGCGCCTGGCCGAGCTGGACCGCATGCGCGCCGCCGCCGTCTGGCTGGGCGCCCGCGCCCAGCTGGGGCGCGAGACCTTCGCGCGCGGCGCCCCGGAATCGCTGCGCGTGGAGGACCGCTCCGGCCTCGTGGCGGACCTCACGACCCTGCTGCGCGCCTATGCCACGGCACGCCGGCGCGGGGCGGCCGACCGCCCCTTCACGCCCAAGCCGCGCAAGCTCTGGTCCGTGGCCGAGGCCCTGGCGCGGCTGCATTCGCTGATCGGCGGGGCGCCGGGCTGGAACACGCTGTCGACCTTCCTGCCGGAGGGGATGCTGTCGCCGCTCGACCAGAAGGCGGCGCTGGCCAGCACCTTGATCGCGGCGCTCGAGGCCGCCCGCGGGGGCGGGATCGAGCTGCGGCAGGAGGGGATCTTCGCCCCCATCCTGCTGCGGACAACCGAGGGATATCAGAGACATGTCGCCTGACCATCCGTTGCCCGAGGCGATGATGCCCGAAGCCATGTTACCCGAAGCCATGACGCCCGAGATGGGTGATTTCGAGCGCGGCCTGCGCATCGCCGAGGCCCTGATCTTCGCCTCCGACCGCCCGGTTCCCGCCCTGCGCGTGCAGATGGCGCTGCCCTCGGGCGTGGAGGCCATCCCCGTGCTGACCGCGCTCGCGGCGCAGACGGCGGGCCGCGCGGTGGAGCTGGTCGAGGTCGGCGGCGGCTGGGCCTTCCGCACCGCGCTGGACCTCGCCCCGGCCATCACCCGCGTGGTCGAGGTGCCGCGGCGCCTGCCGCGCGCGGCCATGGAGGCGCTGTCCATCATCGCCTATCACCAGCCCGTGACGCGCGCCGAGATCGAGGAGATCCGCGGCGCGGCGCTGGCCCAGACGAGCCTGGACCTGCTGCTGGACGGCGGCCTGGTCACGCCGCGCGGCCGCAAGGAGACGCCGGGCCGCCCGACGCTCTGGGGCACGACGCCGCGATTCCTGGACCAGTTCGGGCTGAAGGCGCTGTCGGAGCTGCCGCGCAAGGAGGAGCTGGTCTCCTCCGACCTGTCGACGATCGAGCTCGGCGCGCGCGACGGCGCGCCGCCGCTGATCGAGGATCACGCGGCGTAGTTTTCCGTCTTCAGCCGCCGGACACGGCCGCCGGCCGCCTGCACCCCCGCGGGCGAAGGCGCAGGTTGCTCGGCGGGGTCATCCCATCCTGACGAGGTTCTGGTTCGGCAACGGTCCGCCGGGAAATTGCGCGAGCTTGCCGCCGATCGCGAGTGAACCGAGATCGATCCCCGCAAAGCCGAGGCGCTCGATCAACGCGCCGACCTCCGCCTTCGCGGCGCTGTCATCGCCGGAATAGAACAGCACGCGACGGCCGCCATCCGCATGCGGATCGCTCGCCAACACGTCCGCCCTTAGATGGTTGAAGGCCTTCACGAGGCGCGCGCCGGTAACCAGGCCGGCGACCACCTGGCTTGAGACAAGGCCGTGCAGATCCGTCGGCTTGAAGAGCGGCGATTCGACGGGATTGTTGGCGTCGATGACGATCCGTCCTCCCCAGGCCGGCAGGCCCGCCACGGCCTCCGGCAGCTTTGACCAGTTGACCGCGATCAGGACGATGTCGGCGCTGGCGGCCTGCTCGCGCGTTCCGGCCTTGATGGTCGGACCCAGGGCTGCGACGGATGCCTCGAGCGAGGAAGGCCCTCGGCTGTTGGCGATCGTCGCGGCGATTCCGGCCCGCGACAGCGTCTTTGCGACCGCGAGGCCGATATTGCCCGCCCCGATGATACCGATGCTCATGATCATGCCTCCTGTTGGGCGATGCTTCACGCCTTCGGTGTGGCGGGAAGCGCACCGAGCTGCTGCATGAGGGAGAAGAGGTTGGCCACGCCCCAGTGCTCGGCGATCTTGCCGTCGCGCACCCGCATGACATCCACGGTCTCGAACTGGATCTTGCGGCGGGTTGGCGCAATGCCGAAGAACGCGCCTTCATGCGTGCCGTGATAGGTCTTGTAGGTCGTCACCCGGTCGCCATCGGCAAGCTGCCAGTGGATGTCCGCATGGAAGTCCGGGAACGCGGCGCGCAGAACCTTGTAGAGTTCGCGCGCACCGGCCTTATCGGCCGTGCGCCCCGGTTACGGGGTGTGGTCGAGAAAATCGTCGGCGAATAATTCCTCGAACACGTCGAAATTGCCGCGGCCCTGCACTTCCTCGGTGTTCCGCCGAACGACCGCTTTCGCGGCTTCGCTTAGGTTGGTCATGGTCATGACATCCTCTGTGATAAATGATGGGGGCGCCGCGCGCGGCGAGTTCAGGCGCCAACGCCTGCCTTCTGACCGAGAAGCTGCAGTTCCCAGGCGAAGGAGGTGCCCGTAGCGCCCGTGTGGGGCAGAACCGTTTCCCCGAGAGCCATCGCGGAATCCTGACGGGCCCAGTCGCGCTGCCATTCGCTTGCGACCGCCAGCCAGGTTATCGGCATCACGCCCGCCATCATCATGCGGCGAATGCCCATGTCGTGCGCCTCGGCGCTGACGCCTCCCGACGCGTCGGTGACGGCGTAGACGTCATAGCCTTCGCCGACGGCCTGGATCGATGGCATGGCGAGGCAGATTTCCGTCCAGAGCGCTGCCATCACCAGCTTCTTGCGCCCGGTCTTCTTCACCGCGTCGACGACCCGCGCATCTTCCCAGGTGTTGATCCAGGTACGGTCGATCGGCTTCTGATCCGGGAAGACGTCCTGCAATCCCTTGATGAGCTTGCCGCCGCGATCCTCCACGACGGTGGTCAGGATCGTCGGGACGTTGAAAACCTTCGCCGCCTTCGCAAGGCCGATGACGTTGTTCACGATCATCATCGGCTCATGGCTGTGCAGATTGGCGAACTGGAAGGGCTGGTGATCGATGAGAATCAGAACTGATTCTTGCGGGGTGAGGAGGGCGCCGAGGCCATTCCTGGGGGCAGTCGTCATGGTCATGTCCGTCATTCCCTGTGATTGCGCAGTGGATAATGCGGATAAATTCCCCTAAGATTAGCCGCTAATAAATGGAATATCTTTCAAGCATTCATTGAAGGAAATGCTCTGGAAACGCTCGCCAACCTGGAATCCTTCGTCCGCAGCGCTGAAACCGCCAGCTTTTCAGCCGCGGCCCGGCGGCTGGCCCTCACGCCGGCCGCCGTCAGCCGGAACGTGGCAATGCTGGAACGCAATCTCAGCGTCCGGCTCTTCCACCGCAGCACGCGCAAGCTGACGCTCACGGACGCGGGGGAGCGGTTCCTTCTGGCCATCAGGGGCAATCTGGAAGGACTTCAGCAGGCCATTTCGGGCATGGCGACGGACGGGGACGAGCCGGCGGGCGTCCTCAAGGTGAGCATGGGCCTCAACTTCGGCGCGGATTATATCCTTCCGCTGCTGCCAGCATTCCGGGCCCGCTACCCGAATGTTCGGCCCGACTGGCAATTCACCACGCGCCAGGTCGATCTGATCGCCGAGGGATACGATGCCGCGATTGGGGGCGGCATCGAATGGGGGCCGGGCGTCGTCTCGCGCACGCTTGCGCCGCTGCACCTGATCGCGGTGGCCTCACCCGAATATCTCAGGGATCGCACGCCGCCGACCGACCCCGCCGGGCTCGCGGCCTATGATGGAATCGCATGGCGCTCGTCACGCACCGGCCGGATTCGCGAGCGCATCATGCGCAATGCGGCCGGCGTTGAAATTCCCGTGAAGCTGGCGGAGACGATCGTCCTCGACGACCCCGAAGCGACCTGCCGGGCGGCCCTGCTCGGTCTTGGTGTGACGTTGATCGCGGTGTGCCACGCACTCCCGTATTTGGAACGGGGTTCGCTCGTGCGCCTCGTCCCCCAATGGTACAGCGATGGCGGGCCGATCTCCATCTACTACGCGAGCCGCACGCTGCTGCCGGCGAAGACGCGGGCCTTCGTCGATTTTGTTGCCGAGGCGTTCAGGCATGGCCGTCTGGCCGAGCGCTTTGCCGGTAGCCTGGGCTAGAGTTCAAAGGCACTCCGCGGCGGGATTTCCATAGGGGTAGTGCCCCCTTTGGCGGTTGGGTGGAGATGGACATCCCTCCACCCCGCCCGCAAAAGGCGGCATGAGCCTTCGTCTCACCGATATCCGCCATGCCTTCGGTCCGCGCGAGATCCTTCGCGGCGTCGATCTGGAGGTCGCGCGCGGCGAGATCCTCTGCCTCCTCGGCCCCTCCGGCGATGGCAAGACCACGCTGCTGCGCCTGATCGCCGGGCTGGAACCCTTGCAGCACGGCCGCATCGAGCTCGACGGCGCGCTCCTGGCCGAGCCGGGGCGCGAGGCGCCGCCCGAGGCGCGGCATGTCGGCTTCGTCTTCCAGGATTACGCGCTCTTTCCGCATCTGACGGTGGGCGACAACGTGGCCTTCGGCCTGCGCCGGATCCCGCGCGCCGAGCGCGGCGGCCTCGTCGCCGAGGCGCTGGAGCGGGTGGGCCTCGCCGGCCATGTCGCCGCCTGGCCGCATCAGCTCTCGGGCGGGCAGCAGCAGCGGGTGGCCCTGGCCCGCGCTTTGGCCCCCAGGCCGCGCATCCTGCTGCTCGACGAGGCCTTCGCCAGCCTCGACGCCCGCCTGCGCGAGCAGGTGCGCGAGGACACCCTGCGCGTCCTCCGGCAGGCGGATATCCCGGCCCTCGTCGTCACCCATGACGCCGAGGAGGCCATGGTCCTGGCCGACCGCATCGCCCTGATCCGCGAGGGGCGGGTGGCGCAGCTCGGCACGCCGGAGGAGCTGTATCTCCATCCGGTCGACCCCTTCGTCGCCAGCTTCCTCGGCGAGGTGAACCGGCTGCCCGCGCGCATCGGCAACGGCATGGCGAGCGGCGCGCTGGGCGTCATCCCCGCGCCGGGCCTGGCGGAGGGGCCCGGCGAGATCCTGCTGCGCCCCGAGGGCGTGCGCATCCTGCCGGCCGGGCAGGGGGCGCCGGCCGAGGTGCAGTCCTGCCGGATGCTCGGCGCCCATTACCGCGCCTGGCTCGCGCTGGAAGGCGGGCTGCGGCTGCAGGCGCATCTGCCGCCGGGGGTGCGGCTGATGCGCGGCCAAAGGGTCGGACTGGCCCTCGATCCCGAGCGGGCCTTCGCTTTTACGGCCATGCAGGGTGCAACCGGGGCTCTGAACGCCTAACTACCGTCGGTGCCACATTGGCGGCGCGCCGGACCCCTGGTATCCAGGACCGATACGCCTGTTTGCGCATTGGGGATGTAATGCTCGACCTCGCCTGGTCCGAGATCATGTTGGTCGCCGTCGTGGCGCTGGTGGTGATTGGTCCGAAGGACCTGCCCGGCGCGATTCGCGGCGTGGCGGATCTCATCAAGAAGGGCAAGAAGCAGCTGGCCCAGTTCCAGCAGCAGGCCGACGAGCTCGTCCGCGAGGCCAAGCTCGAGGATGTCCGCAATCAGATCGCCGATGTGAAGGGCGCGCTGAAGGAGATCCGCAGCTTCGACCTGAAGGGCCATATCGAGAAGGCCGTCGATTCCGACGGCACCCTCGCCAAGACCTTCAACGACAGCCCGATCAGCTCGACCCCCGCCTGGAAGCCGCCGCCGACCGCGGCCGACACGCCCGATGCGCCGGCGATGATCCCGCCGCAGACCATGGCGCCCTATAAGGCGCCCGAGCCGGAGCCGCAGCCCGAGGCGCCCTCCTTCCTGCCGCCGTCCACGCCCGCGCCGCTGAACCTGACCGTGCCCAAGCCCGAGCCCGTCGTGGAAGCGACGGTCCCGGAAGCGGCCGTTGTGGACGCGCCGGTCGAGCCGACGCCTGCCCCCGTCACGTCCGCCGCGGCGCTCGCTCCCGCCGACGCGGCCAAGATCGTCTGAGGCCCCCCGTGTCCACCACCGCCGAAGACGAAGATCCCATCAACGACAAGCCGATGCCCCTCATCGACCACCTGATGGAGCTGCGTAAGCGGCTCCTGTGGTCGGCCATCGCTTTCGCCCTGTCCTTCGCCGTCTGCTACTACTTCTCCCAGCAGATCTACGGCTTCCTGGCGCGCCCCCTGGCCACCATCCTGCAGGAGCAGGGCGGCGGCGACCGGCGGATGATCTTCACCGCGCTCTACGAGGCCTTCTTCACCTATCTGAAGGTGGCCTTCTTCGGCGCCGTGTTCTTCTCCTTCCCGATCTGGGCGACGCAGCTCTGGCTCTTCATCGCGCCGGGCCTCTATCGCTCCGAGAAGCGGGCGGTGACACCCTTCCTCGTCGCCTCGCCCATCCTGTTCCTGGCGGGCGCGGCGCTGGCCTATTACTTCATCTTCCCGCTCGCTTGGCACTTCTTCATCAGCTTCGAGACGCCGGCCGGCGCGGGCTCCGTGCCGATCCAGCTGGAGGCGAAGGTCAGCGAGTATCTCTCGCTGGTCATGCACATGATCCTGGCTTTCGGCATCGCCTTCCAGATGCCGGTGGCGCTGGTGCTGCTGTGCCGGGTCGGCATCCTCAACGTGGCGACGCTGCGCAAGGGCCGGCGCTATGCCATCGTGGGCATGTTCGCGCTCGCGGCCATCATCACCCCGCCGGACGTCATCAGCCAGGTCGGCCTCGCCGTGCCGCTGATCGTGCTCTACGAGCTGTCGATCCTCTTCGCCGCCTGGATCGTGCCGAAGCCGCCGGAAGAAGACACGAAATGATCCCCCTCCGCGACCGATCTTGACCCTGCGCCGCACGGATTGAGCGGCCCTCCCGCGAGGGAGGGCCAGGATGGCTCCCATGGGCCTTGATTGACGGGCTGCCGAAGCTGCCATAACGGCGCAGCCCCCTGGATCGGTGATCTGAACATGCATGACATTCGAGTGGTCCGCGCCGATGCGGCCGGTTTCGATGCGGCCATGGCGCGGCGGGGCCTCGAGCCCCAGTCGGCCGGCATCCTCGCGCTGGACGAGGCGCGCCGCGCCGCCATCGCGCTGACCGAGGGCGCGCAGGCCACGCGCAACACCCTCTCGCGCGAGATCGGCGCGGCCATGAAGCGCGGCGACAAGGAAACGGCCGACCGCCTCAAGGCCGAGGTCGCGGCGGCCGTCGCCGCGGCCGAGGGGGCCGAGGTCGACGCCAAGGAGGCCGCCGTCGCCGAGGCGCTGGGCGTCCTGCCCAACCTCCTCGACCCCGAGGTGCCCGAGGGCCGCGACGAGACCGACAACGTCGTGATGCACCAGCATGGCGAGCCGGGCCGCCCGAACTTCGAGGCGAAGCAGCATTTCGAGCTCGGCGAGGCGCTCGGCCTCATGGACTTTGCCTCGGCGGCCAAGCTCGCCGGTTCGCGCTTCACCGTGCTGCGCGGCGCGCTGGCCCGGCTGGAGCGCGCGCTCGGCCAGTGGATGCTGACCCTGCACACCGAGCAGCACGGCTACATCGAGACGGCCGTGCCCTATCTCGTGAACGCCGCCACCATGTACGGCACGGGCCAGCTGCCCAAGTTCGAGGAAGACCTCTTCAAGACGACGGATGGCCGCTACCTCATCCCGACCGCCGAGGTGCCGCTGACCAACCTCGTCCGCGACGAGATCCTGGCCGAGACGGCGCTGCCGCTGCGCTTCACCGCGCTCTCGCCCAGCTTCCGCAGCGAGGCCGGCAGCGCGGGGCGCGACACGCGCGGCATGCTGCGCCAGCACCAGTTCCATAAGGTCGAGCTGGTTTCCGTCGTGAAGCCCGAGGAGAGCGACGCCGAGCACGAGCGCATGACCCAATGCGCCGAGGGCGTGCTGACCGCCCTCGGCCTCACCTGGCGCCGCGTCTTCCTCTGCGCCGGCGATACGGGTTTTGGCGCGGCGCGGACCTACGACCTCGAGGTCTGGCTGCCCGGCCAGCAGGCCTGGCGTGAGATCTCCTCCTGCTCCAACTGCCGCGACTTCCAGGCGCGCCGGATGAAGGCGCGCTACCGCCGCGGCAAGGACAATGTGCTCGTCCACACGCTGAACGGCTCGGGCGTGGCGGTCGGCCGCGCGCTGATCGCCGTCCTGGAGACGCACCAGCAGGAGGATGGCAGCATCCTCGTCCCCGAGGTTCTGCGGCCCTGGATGGGCACGGAACGGATTTCGGCCGCCGTTTAGGAGCGGTTGCGGACGGCCGGCAGCAGCCTGAGGAAGCTCACGAGGCTTCCCAGCGCGGCCGCCCCGCAGCCCACCCAGAGCGCCAGCACCGCGCCGTGGACCGGCGCGAGGGACAGGCACAAGGCCACGATCGCCGCGCCGATGGCCTGGCCGAGCAGGCGCGAGGTCGCGACGATGCCGCTGGCCCCGCCGCTGCGCTCGCGCGGGGCGCTGGCCATGATCGCGCGCATATTGGGCGACTGGAAGAACCCGAAGCCGACGCCGCAGAGCGCGAGGCGCCAGCCGATGTCCCACGGGCTGGCACCGGCTGGCAGCAGGGCCACGCTCGCTAACCCCGCCATGAGCGCGAGCAGCCCGCATCCGCCGAGAATGCCCGGCGAATAGCGGTCGCCCATCGGCGCGGCGACGAGGGCCATGACGGCGAGGGCCGCCGGCCAGGGCGTGATGAGCAGGCCCGTCTCGGCCTGGCTGAATCCCAGGCCGTCATGCAGCAGGAAGGGAAGGGCGACGAAGGCCAGGCCCTGCACCGTGAAGGCGCAGATCGAGGTGGCCGAGGAGAGCGCGAAAAGCGGGATCCGGAACAGGTCCATCGCCAGGATGGGGGCGGGCCGTCCGGCCTCGCGGTGCAGCAGGGCCCAGCCGCAGCCCAGGGCGATTAGCCAGGCGGCCAGGATCGCCGGCCAGGCGAAGCGGTGCGCCACGCCGGCGAGCCCGAAGACGGTGAGGGCGAAGAGCGCGGCGCAAAGCGCGGCCGCGACACCGTCGAAGCGATGCGCGCTGCGCGTCGTCGCCGGCAGGCAGCGCAGCGACAGCAGGCAGGCCAGCAGACTGAAGGGCAGGGGGACCAGATAGAGCCACGGCCAGCTCGCCACCGACAGCACGAGAGAGGCGATGGTCGGCCCCGCCGTGAAGGCGACGCCCACGACCAGCACATAGAGCCCCAGCCCGCGCCCCAGCTGCTGCGGCGGATAGATGTAGCGGATCAGCGCCGGGGTCACGGCCGAGATGGCGGCCGTCCCGAGCCCGAGCAGCGCGCGCGAGACCACCAGCGAAGGCAGCGACCAAGCCATTCCGCAGCACAGCGCGCCGGCGAGGAACAGCATCTGCCCGGCCAGGAAGACGCGCCGGTGGCCGAAGATCTCGCCCATCGCCGCGAAGGGCAGCAGCGAGGCGACGACGACGAGGTAATAGGCGTTCACCACCCAGATGGAGGTCGCGCTGCTCGCGCCGATGTCCCGCGCGATGGTCGGCAAGGCGGTGCTGGTCAGCGAGATGTCGAGGGTGGAGATGATCACGGGGATGAGAACGGCCAGGATCATCAGCAGGTGATCCCGTCGCGGGGGCGTCTGGTCCTGGGGGGAGCTCATCACCTGCGCCTTTGATCCGCGAAGACCTGCATCGCGGCCGAAGGCGACGAATGTCGGTTCCTGTCCCGAATCAGTAGCCCCGCGGCGCGCCGAAGGAAATCTCCGCCCGGAAGGTCGGTGACAGCCGATAGTGCATGCCCTCCAGGATCGCGATGTAGGAGGCCATGCCCACCGTGAAGGCCGAGGTCCGGTTCCACGCGCCTAGCCCTGTGCTCGGACCCAGGCTTCGGGGCGATGGCGTCACGCTGGCATGGACGTCTCGGCCGCGAAGGAAACGCTCCTGCCCCGACCCGATGGGCTGACTTCCTCGCCGAGCCTGCCTAGGATGGATCGCAAATGAAACGGAACGTCCTGTGAGCACCCATCAGACGGCGTTGAAGTCCCCGGCGGCCTCCCAGGCGGGTGGCACCACTTTCGCGATCCTCCTGTCCCTCAGCTTCTGCCATTTGCTGAACGACATGATGCAGTCGCTGGTCCCGGCGATCTATCCGATCCTCAAGGAGGCCTATTCGCTCGATTTCGCGCAGATCGGGCTGATCACCCTGGCCTTCCAGTGCACGGCCTCGCTCTTCCAGCCTCTGGTCGGCATCTACACCGACAAGCGGCCCATGCCCTATTCCCTGCCCATCGGCATGACCTCGACCCTGCTTGGGCTGCTGCTGATGGCGAATGCGCATTCCTATCCGGTCATCCTGACGGCGGCGGCGATGATCGGTCTGGGATCCTCGGTCTTCCACCCGGAGGCCTCGCGCGTGGCGCGGCTCGCTTCGGGCGGGCGCTACGGCTTCGCCCAGTCGCTCTTCCAGGTGGGCGGCAACACCGGCTCGGCGATCGGCCCGCTGCTGGCCGCCTTCGTGGTGGTGCCGCATGGGCAGCGGAGCCTGGTCTGGTTCTCGGCCGCGGCGCTGCTGGCCATGCTGATCCTGGTGCAGGTGGGCTCGTGGTACGGGCGCAACCGCGTCGCCCGGACGCCCGTGCGCAAGGCGGGCGCGGCCGCCGGCCATGGGCTCTCGCGCGGCCGGGTGGCGGTGGCGATCCTCGTGCTGGTGGCGCTGCTCTTCTCGAAGAACGTCTATACGGCGAGCCTCAATTCCTACTTCACCTTCTACCTGATCGAGCGTTTCGCCGTGCCGGTGCAGACGGCGCAGATCATCCTCTTCCTCTTCCTGGGCTCGCTGGCGGCGGGGCTGATGATCGGCGGCATCGTGGGCGACCGGGTGGGGCGGCTGCCCATCATCTGGTTCTCCATCCTTGGCGCGCTGCCCTTCACCCTGGCGCTGCCCTTCGCGAACCTCTTCTGGACCGTGGTGCTGGCGGTGACGATCGGGCTCATCATGAGCTCGGCCTTCGCGGCGATCCTGATCTATGCGCAGGACCTGGTGCCGGGGCGGGTGGGCCTCGTGGCCGGCATGTTCTTCGGCTTCTCCTTCGGCCTGGGCGGGCTGGGCGCGGCGGCGCTGGGCGAGCTGGCGGACCGGACGAGCATCACGACGGTCTATGCCGTCTGCGCCTATCTTCCCTTGCTGGGCCTGCTCACGGTCTTCCTCCCCAAGCTGCCGGAGCGCTGAGATGACGACCGTTCCCCTCTGGACCGATGCCCAGGCCGAGGCCGATCCGCGAGTGAAGGCCGTCTTCGACGACATCCGGGCCACGCGGCGCTCGGATTTCGTCAACAACTTCTGGCGCGCCCTCGCCAATCAGCCCGCCGTGCTGGAACGCACATGGGCCTCGCTCAAGGAGGTGATGGTCGCGCCGGGCGCGCTCGATCCGCTGACGCGCGAGCTGGTCTATATCGCCGTCTCGGTCGCGAATGGCTGCAGCTACTGCGTCCATTCCCACACGGCGGCGGCGCGGGCCAAGGGCATGAGCGAGGCCCAGCACGCGGACCTGCTCTCGGTGATCGCCATGGCGTCGCAGACCAATGCCCTGGCGACGGCGCTGCAGGTGCCCGTCGATCCGGTCTTTGCCGTCGGCTGATCAGCCTTCCAGCGGCACGATCCGGAACCCTTCGCCGTCCTGGGCGACGCGGCCGAAGCCCGTGACGTGGCTGCCGCCGATGATCCATCCTTCGCTGGCGGCACGGGCGAGAACGCTGCGCCGCGTTCGCGCGGCCATGACGGGATCGAGATCGAAGATGAGCCCCGCGCCGGGATCGCGCGCCTGCAGATGCGTGAGGTGAAGCGCATCCGCCCAGAGCAGCAGCTTCGTCTCGCCCTGCGTCAGCAGATACCCGCCCTGGCCCGGCGTGTGGCCCGGCAAGGCCAGGAGTTCGATCCCCGGCGCGAATTCACCGAAGGGCAGCGGGCGCAGCCGGTCGCCATAGGCGGCGATCAGCCTGGCGGTGATCGTGAAACCGCTGCGCCGCTTTTCGGGCAGGGCGAGGCGTTCCGTCTCATTGGTGAGGAAAGCGAGCTCGGCGGCCGGAAGCAGGATCTCGGCGCGCGGGAAAAACGGCGCATCGGAATCGTCGAGCAGGCCCAGCGCATGGTCGCCATGGACATGCGTCAGCAGCACCTGGTCGACATCTCCCGCCGCCACGCCGATGTCGCGCATCGCCTGCCGGGCATGGCCCAGATGCGGCCCCCAGTGCGATCCCGTTCCCGCATCGATCAAGGCGGTGCCGGAAGGGCCGCGCAGGAGAAAGACATTCACGTCGAAGCTGAGCGGCCGATCGCCCCAGGCCTCGAGCGCGCGGGCCCGGGCCTCCTCGCCGTCGCAATGGGCGAGGGCCTCGCGGCCGGTCTCGAAGATGCCGTCGATCAGCGTATCGATCCGGGTCGCGCCGAGATGGAAAGGGGGAGTTGTCATTCTTCTCGATCCTAAACCGGCAGCCGCAGCCGCGCCCGCAAACCGCCCATCGGGCTCTCCTCCAGCAGGATTTCGCCGCCATGCGCGCGCACGATGTCGCGCGCGATGGCCAGCCCCAGCCCCGTCCCAGTGGCCGAGCCGCTGCTGAAGGGGCGGAAGGCATCCGCGCGCTCGGCGGCGGGGATGCCGGGGCCGTCGTCATCCACCGTCAGCTCGGCCCAGCTCCGGCCGGCCTCCTGCATCGGCGCCACGCCGATGGCGATGCGCCGCGCGTGGCGGCGGGCATTGTCGAGCAGATTGCCCAAAGCGCGCTTCAGCGCATCGGCGCGCAGCGGCAGCACCAGCGATTCGGGCGCGTCCACCTCCACCGCCGCCCCGCTGCGCCGCGCCTTGGCCGCGATGTCCTCCACGAGGTCCACGAGATCGGCGGGGCGCGGCGCCTCGGTGCGCTCGCCGCGGGCGAAGGCGAGATAGCTCTCCACCATCCGCTCCATCTCCTCGAGGTCCTGGTTGAGGGCGTCCACGTCCTCCGCCGTCTCGGAGGTGCTGGGGAACATGGCGATGGCCAGGCGCATGCGGGTGAGCGGCGTGCGCAGGTCGTGGCTGATGCCGGCCAGCATCTCGGTGCGCTGGTTCACGAAGCGCAGGATGCGCTCCTGCATGGCGTTGAAGGCCAGCGCCGCCTGACGCACCTCGCGCGCGCCCTCGGGCTTCATCGGGCCGGTCTCGCGGCCGAGGCCGAAGGATTCCGCGGCCTCACCCAGGCGGCGGATCGCGCGCACCTGGTTCTTCATGAACAGCACCGCGATGCCGGACAGCAGCAGCGCCGAGCCCACCAGCCAGAGCACGAAGACATAGAGCGTGGTGGTGAACAGCCGCTTGCGCGGCGCCTCGACGCTGAGGATGCCGGTTGCCGTCTGCACGCGGATGACGATGGATTGCGCGTCGCTCTGCCAATCGGCGTCGAAGACGAAGCTCATGCGCTCGCGCAGCGCGTTGTTGAGGTCCTCCTCCAGCGGCAGGAAGGGGTTCCAGGCCGGGCGCGTGGGCGGGACGCCGAGATGGCCGCCGGGCTCGAAGCTGAGCGAGACGCCCAGGCGCCAATTGCCCTCGCGCAGGATTTCGGGCCGCATGGCCGGCGGCACGCTGTCGACGAGGCTGGCCACGAAGGCCACGTCGCCCGCCACGCCCGCCGTCAGCCGGCGCGAGATCACGTCGAGATGCCCACCGTAGAAGAGCTGCAGCGCCACCCCCTGCACGACCACCAGCGGCAGCAGCATGATGATCAGCGTGCGCGCCAGCAGCCCGCGCGGCAAAAGGCCGCTGAGGTGACGAAGGACCGACTTGTCGGGGCGTTTCACCTCGGGGCCTTCAAGGGCCGGGTCTCAGCACATAGCCCTTGTGCCGGATGGTGTGCAGGAAGCGCGGCTCGCGCGGGTCGGATTCGATCTTGCGGCGCAGGCGCGTGACCTGCACGTCCACGCTCCGCTCGCCGGCATCGGGCGTACCGAGGGCGACGGCGATGTCCTCGCGCGAGAGCACCTCGCCGGCACGGCGGGCCAGCGCGGTGAGCAGCGCGGCCTCGCCGCCCGTGAGGCGCTGCGTGCCTTCGGGGCCGCGCAGCTCGCAGCGCTCGGCATCG
Organism: Roseococcus sp.; assembly: GCF_965227005.1. Classification (NCBI taxonomy): domain Bacteria; kingdom Pseudomonadati; phylum Pseudomonadota; class Alphaproteobacteria; order Acetobacterales; family Roseomonadaceae; genus Roseococcus; species Roseococcus sp. Next base: position 771 of record NZ_CBDDFJ010000022.1, on the reverse strand, counting down.
AACCAGCGCGGGCCGAGCTGGATGGGGCCGGAGGGCATGGGCGAGGCCGAAGGCGCGGGGGCGGCGCGCCGCAGGATCGTGCGGATGCGCAGCGCCAGCTCGCGCGGGTCGAAGGGCTTGGCGAGATAGTCGTCCGCGCCGTGCTCGAAACCGGCCACGCGGTCATCGGGGTCGCCACGGGCGGTGAGCATCAGGATGGGCGTGTCATGCCCGTCGCGGCGTAGGCCCTCGGCCAGCTGCAGCCCGGTCTCGCCCGGCATCATGACGTCGAGCACCAGCAGGTCGAAGGCCATGGCGCCGATCGCCGCCCGCGCCTCGGCCGCATCGCCCGCGACGGCGACGCGGTGGCCCTGTTCGGCCAGGAAGCGCTGGAGCAAGGCGCGCAGCCGCGCGTCGTCGTCGACGACCAGGATGTCCGCGGTGAGGTCGGCCATGGTGGCGCTCCGTTCAGGCCCCGCCGGCGCTGGCCGGGCGGGTCGCGGGGTTGGGCGAGAAGGGAGGCGTCGTGCGGCCGGGTGCCGCGGATTTCTCCAGCGCCTCGAACTGGGCGCGGGCCTCGGGCCCCATCAGACCGCGCATGACCTGGCGGAAGCCCTCGACCGCGAGCGGTCCGGCCTCGCGATAGGCCCGCAGCACCCATTCGCGCTGGGCGGCGAAGAGGCGGCGTTCCAGCTCGTCGCCCTTCTCGGTGAGGGTGAGCAGGCGCTGGCGCTTGTCCTTGAGGCCGGGTGCCTGGTGTACGTAGCCCGCCTCGATCATCGGCTGCAGCAC